>NZ_CAUUWA010000033.1 GCF_963548695.1 uncultured Fretibacterium sp. | reverse complement strand
CAGATCGCCCATCACCATGATCTCGTCCGTCGTCTCCACGGGCAGGAAGCGCGGCTTTTGTCCCGGTTCGCCCGCCCGCTCCACAAAAAGCGTGTTGTCCTTGCGCCGTAACGCCCCGGAACTCAAGAGATACAGGGTCTTGCCCATCGTGCCCCTCCTCCCCGCCCAAACGCCCTATCCCCAGCAATACTCGGCATAGGCACACTTGCGACAGTATTTGCAGGACTCCGCCGCAGGCGGAGCGTCCTTTCGAACCAGCCCCTCGATCCAGGCATAGACGGAGTCCAGCTCTGCTGTAAGCTCCTCCGTCAGGACTACCTCGACGCGCTTCTTCTCGGTGGGGAACATCAGGACCCCTCGGGCCTCGATCCCGGCCTTTCTAAGATCGTAGAGGTAATGGGCAAGCTGCAGCCGCGCCGATCGCTCCGCACGGCTGCTCTTCTTGACCTCGCAGACCACCATCTCCCCATCCGCGCCCTGGACAAAGTCGAACTTGTTGTCCCCAAACACCACCTGATGCCGCTCCCGGGCATAGCTGTTTCGGTCGATCAGGCGACCGAGGGCGAGGAAGTCATTGCTCTGCTCGGCACTCACACTATGTCCCAGAAGCCAAACTTGACGTTTGCAAATCCAAAAAGCCTGGACCAAATGCCCGTTGATGTGCACGGGTTCGGAGAACATGGAACGCCTCCTATATCATACTATCTGACACGTCAAAATCCTTCAGCTTCACTCCGATCTCCTCATCGTACTCGACCTCGCGTACATTCAAATGCTCCATCCCCCTCAGCACATCCGAAGGGTTAAACTTCTTTGCCTGATGGAGTCCAATGGGAACTTCAAACTGTGCGATCTTCAGAAGATTCGCCCTGTTCCCGCTCGACCAGAGTTCTCGAACCTCCTCATAGAAGCGATACGGAATAACCTGCACCTTGAGAAACTCTATTTTGCGCGTCAACGCCTCTTCCTGAAAGATCATCTCATCAAAAATGGAGACATCGGGATTTGCGGTAATACTCCGCGCAACCCGTTTCCCCTCCTCGTAATTCTCATCCTCAATTTTAAGGCTGAGATAGACCTCTTCCAGCATAGCAGACAGATCCTGCTCGGAAGGGGATCCTTTCCATCGCTTCAGAACGTCCAGCGTGCGTATGAGAGGCTCTTCGGCATTTTTGTAGACGTACTCCCTGGCCACATCACTGATGGGAAAGACCACAAAACGAGCTCCCACAGATTTTCCGAATCGGTTGCAGCGCCCCGCGCGCTGGATGAGGCTGTCCAGGGGAGCACACTCGCTTAACATGAGGTCGAAACTGATATCCAACGAGACCTCTATGGCCTGGGTCGCAATCACGAGGTCCACGAAGGCAGGGCGTCCCTCCTTATCCTTCTCCAGCAGAAGTTTTTCCTTTTCGTCTCGATCCCTCATGATAAAGCGGCTATGGTAACAAAGGATCTTTTTATCCGGCTGCTTTTCCTCCAAGATAGCTTTCCACCGTAAGAAAGTCTTCTGCGCAACATCCACCGTATTCACGACAACGGCAACCTTACGCCCCTGCTTAAGCGCTTTTAAAATCTCCTCATCGAAAGATTCCAGCGGGGCGTCCCTGTACTCCCAGGAGCACTTACGTTTTTCCATCAGCTCCTCGGCGACAACAGGCATCTCCACGCCCAGAAGGGCCTGAAAGTGCTCCCTCAGTTTCCGGGGCATCGTGGCGCTCATCACCATGACCCGGCCTCCCATTGTCCTGATACGCTGAATGCTCTCCGTGATCAGCGCCAGGGTAAAGGGAGCGTAAGCGTGAATCTCGTCAAAGATCACCGAGGCGCCAAGCGTAGCCAGCTCTTTGAAGAACCAGTCCCCCATGTTGAAGTTGGCCGTCAGCAGCTGATCCACCGTCGCAACCATGACCGGAGCCATAAACGCTTTGTACTGGCGCAACACTTTGAGCTTGTCTTCAACGCTTTGCTCCTGCTCCTTTTCCTCTTTTTGAAGCACGAGGTACACTCCGGCTCCCGAATGCGATATCCCGCAGTCCCTGGGGTCAAAATAGGTCTTCATCCGCTCATACAGGCTGTTGGACGTTACCTTGGTCGGCATCAGAAACAAGACCTTGCCCGCCCCTTTATTCAGGCCCCAGAGCAGCGAGGCCTCCGTCTTTCCGCTGCCCGTAGGCGCGATGGCCAGAACGTTTCCTGGGCTTTCCTCGCACAGAGTCTGAAACGGGTATTTTGCATAGGGAGGGTCGCCGGGTTGTGCCTGTCGTTCCAGTCGTTCTCGAAGCTTGGCGTTCAATGTCATGGTATCCAGGGAATGACGGAGGTTCAAGCGATCTTCGGGCGAGGCGGACGCCTGCCAATCCGCATACCCCACAACTCCCCGCACCAAGGCGGAAATCGCCCTGTTTCTTGCGCCATCAATCCTCTCTAACGTGTTGCAGGACAAACAGCGATTGCAAAAATCGTCAAGGAACCCTGCAACCCAGTTGTAATCCTCGTCCGGATCCTCAAAGAGGTTAGGATTCAGCAATTTCTTCAATACTTTTTCGTCCTGCACCGCAAGCGCTTTCCATCGTTCATCGAAGTTCAGCCCAAATTGGATCTGCTCCGCCGTCAGCCTGTCGGGCTTTGGGGTATTCCTCTCTCTGACAAATGCAGACCAGGCGCGATCCAGCTTTTTGTGATGTCCCAGGACAGCCCAGACATCATAAGGAAACACCCCCTTCTTCCTGTCCCAAAGCGAGTGAAGGAGACAGGCGGAGAGCAGTTCATGACGAAAAAAAAGCTTCGGATCGTCTTTTCCGTCAGACCCCAGCCGCCGCCTCATCCGTCCCTGAAAGAAATCCCCCAATTTCCCGGCATCATGAAAAAAAACGGCCCTCAAACAAAGGGCCGTCAATTCCTCATAGGAGACCTCCAAGCAAGAACATACCTTCTCCAAGGCCTCCCGGTTGATCCTCAGAAATTCGGAGGCAATTTCCATACACGTCCTCACGTGGTATTCGTAAGTGCCCTCCAAGCCGTCCAGAGCTTTCGCGTAAAAGGTCATTGTTCCTCATCCTTCAGACCATAAAGCGGCACGGGCGAGTCCACGTTCGGAAAACGGAACGCCCTTTGAGGATTCTGCATGCGCTGATGCCCCGACAAAAAAGTGAAAAGGTGGTAACGGCTTCCGTGGCGCTCGTTTCCCTTAAACTCAAAATCTACGATAAGGGGGCGCACCAGGGGCGCTTTCAACGTTTGAACGACACAAGCGCGCTTCAAGGCGTCCCAATCGAATCGAACGTCGTCGGCATGGTCGCCGGGTAGAAGTGTGTCCGTAAAGCTTTCGCTCTCCTCTCCATCTCCAATCGTGCACAGCGCCGAGACCTTCCGAACGAGAGCGATATCGTCACTGCTCCCCAGTGAAAGGGCATACATGGGATCCTGAAAAGCGGAATGCAGGCAAGCCGCTTTCTCCTGGTCTCCCAACGCATAAAAGACGAAAAATTCCGGGTTCGCCAGAAACTCCCGGTTTAAGATATCCTTCCGCACCACCTTGGATAGCCCGTACAACTTCGCACGAGCCGACTCCTCGCTTCCCTTGGGAACCGCCATCTTGTCGTAATTCCAAAGGTCTATGCCGTTCCCTCCGGCTTTCCCCGATACTCCGACGAAAAGCCCCGCATCCTTGAAGAACGGCCAGGCTTCCTCAAAAGATTTCCCTAGGGCAGCCCCGGCCATCCCCACCAGAGCGGAGATGGGAGGCAGGGGCAGCGTGGCCTGATAAAGATGAGAACCGGGCTCTCGAAAGGAGGCCGTCATCCCATGAAGCGATACGAAAAAGCCGTACATGGCTAACCTCCGTAGACCTCATCCAACCATCCTCTCATCATATCGAACGCCTCCCCCAGGGGCTTTGCCGCCGCCGTATCACGGGAGAAAAAGCCCTTGCGTTCCCCCAGAACCCAGTGGACGACGGCCCCCTCACAGTCCTTAAGGGTGTTCTCGATCAGGTTGTGCTCCACGAAACTTAATTTTTTCTTCTCCTTGTCCTCCTCGAAGCAAACGCGGACGCACTCCATGAAGATAGGATTTTTGACCTTCATCAATGCGGCTGCCACAAACTTGGGTGAGATGTCCGCCAGGAAACGACTCTGGCGTCCGATCCCCCAGAGATTCTGGATAGCATCCAGGAGCGATGCTACGCGACGCTTCCTCTCGCCAGGCTCCAGATCCAGTTTGTAGGTCTCGGCATCGGCAGCCCCGATCCGATCCAACTCGATCAGGATTGTCCCCCTGTAAAAACCGGAGTGGATTTCCGTCTCGAAGATGTTCGGGTTTCCGCCGGCCTTGACGCCCATATAGTTCGTGGCAAAGTCCAGCTCTCCCCGATAGGGTTCCAAGGAGATCAAGGGCGAGACGCGCACCGGGCCCGTGCGTTTTTTCGTGACCTTGTCGGCGATCATGAAACCGAACAGGTCGTCATCAATGTAGGATGCAGGATCTCCCAACGTCGCCGTCGCCCCCTTCGCCTGTTTGGCCAAGGCGGCCTCGGAAAGCTCCCAGCCCAGCACCGCCAGCTGCTCGCGCAGATCCCGACGAATGGCCTGAGAGGACTTGTACGGATACTCCTCGCCATCGTTCATTCGGATCTTCTTGATGCTGGAGATGTTGTCGGCCTCCTTGTCGGAACCGTTCAAAGAGGCGTAAGAGGCGTGCGTCAGATAGGTCAGCGTCAAACATTTGGAATTCGTCATCTCATATTACCTCCTGCAATGTTTTTTCGTCATTCGTTGCCGGACTGCGAGTCCTTATCCCCCGAAGCACGAGGGCGCATAACATTGTTGTAGGCGTTCAAGGCGGCAATCATGCAATAGGCCCTGAACTCCTCGAAGGGGACGTCGTCCTCAGCCAGAACTCCCGCCGCGATCTCCTTGTTGACGACGATTCCGTAGCGGAACTGCAGGCGATTCAGCTGCTCCAGGAAATCCGTCGCCGTACGGGTCTTGCGCAGGGTAAAAAGATCGCCCTTGACAGCCTTCTTCGCCTCAAAACCTGCACCCTTTTTATCCAGAAATTCATTAGCAGCCAAGACGATCTGCTCTCCCAACCTCTTCGCAAGGGCAATTTGCTCCTTTGTCATTCCTGTAGCCATGCCTTTTTTCTCTCCTTCCTCCGAATCCCGACAATGCGCCACCAGCTCGTAAGCCATCACGAAGAACAGAATACGGCCAAAGCTCGGATAATCGACCGCCAGAGATTTTTTGAACACGAAACTCTCCACACGGCACACGATGGACTTCTTCTCGAACACGCACCGCAGCAGGCCGTTGCGATCCATTCCATTCAGAGGATCATAGGGCTTTTGGGGATTGGGGAGCTCCAAGTCCCAAAAGAGGAGCTCGAAAAAACTCCCGAGATCCTGGGCCATCGCCTCCGGGGCCTCGGTGCGGATATATTTTTTGATAAAGCCAATCAACCGGAACAGGTAGGCCGTATCGGTATAAGTGACGACCTCCTTGGTGATGAACGTACTCCCCTTGGAGTCCAGAGCCGCAAGGACGACGTTCAGCGCGGTCGTTTGCCTGAGGGACTCCTCGTCGATCTCATCCTCATCCAGGTCCTCCAAGGCACGCGTCTCGTTGCGGCGCTTCTGCTGGTTCTTCAAGACCAGATCATAGGCCGCCAGATAGAAACCCCACAGAACCTCGTAGGATAATCGGGCATTCTGCAAAATACGGCTCTTTTCTCCGAAGTTGTAGAAATAAATCTTGTCGTCTTCCAATAAAAGTCGCAGTGGGGAGGGAATCCCAAACGTCAGGTGAGCATCTTTCAAAGCCCTCAGGTCTCCGGAGTTCAGCTGCATGATGTAGGTCAGGGAATCCGCAACCTTGTAATACGACGCGTGAACGGCAAACTTGCCCAACAACTGGCATTCCCAGCAGATGAGATCGGGCGACCCCAAGTCGGAATTGAAGGAGAAGGTCGCACTCTGGCTTGAAAAGAGGGGGAAAGAGGTCTGAGAGACCCTGTCGCAGACGGAGGTCTGCCCGCAGACGGAACACACGGCCCCTCCCCCTCGCCTGACCTTGGGGAAAACATCCAGTTGGGGATGGCAGACGGGCTGCTCGTAACAGAGCTTTTTCTTCGTGCCCCATAGAGACTTCTTATGCTCCTTCAGGTAAGCTGCTACCTCCTCCTGGAGCGACACGGACAAGTCCTCGAACGCCTCCGCCTCCCCCCTCCAGCTCGTAGCGCTTACCGACAGAGCGGGAACCGGCGTCGGCATCCGTTTCGGCAGACACATCAGCTTTTTTTCCTCTTGGTCGTAGCAAACGAGTTCTGGATTCTCCTTTTGCTTTTTCGTCGATCGATTCCACCAGTCGGAGGCCAGTTCCTCATAACAGGCCTCCAGGAACGGCGTCATCCGGTCATCCGGCGCCCCGACCGATACGCCGTCGAAATCCAGAACAACTTTGACATCCGGCCAGCGCTCCGCCTCCAAAGTCGTCTTATCTTTGGCGATGAAGTACAGCCCCATCAGTCCGGAATCGAACCACCAGTGCCCTCTCACCTTGAACGTGTGTTGTATGACCCTCACCTCCACAGCGACATAAATTTAGTCCGAACATACTTCAAAGCGCTCTCCAACGCTTTATTCATCAATCTCCGATTATCATCGGGATCCCCAATATTGACCGGGCCATTGATGACAGTGTAGGAGCAGCCATAATAGTTCTTAACCATACAGGCATCAAGAGGCTTTTTTGTCGCCTCTTTTCTTTTCCTGCTTTTTCTTCTACGAAAATAGGACATAACTATACCCCCTTCTTTTCCAAGAGAGTATAGCACGTCTTATGTCCTACAGTCAACATTATATTGAGATAATCAACATCATATCAAGTAAAACCTATAAAAGGAATTTTTATCTGTCCCACAGACAACAACATATATTTCCATCCCCAGAACAAGCTCGGGAAGAATCGCTCTTTAATTTTATCACGCTCAATGACAATGATTTTGTTCGATTTCTCCTTCATTCTCTCTCCACTCCCGCGTTACACACCCCCATCCCGCGCTGTTCTTCGCACCCAGGCCGCAGTCCAGCGCAACCTGCAGAAGCTCCTGAGGCCCCTCCAGACGGAAGCGGCCCGACCAGCCCTTGACGGGAAAGGAGGACTCGGGGCTGAAGATCGCCACCCGCTCCAACACGCGTCCCACGGGGGAGATGCGGACCGTCCCCTCCGGAACGGCCCGATCGGGGAAGAGCGCGCGGAACTTGCGCACCAGGTTGTTGTGCGCCGACACGGCAAAATCCCTCTGGTACGGGCTGAAGTAAACCGTATAGGGCTTGCCGTTCCGCTCCGCCTGGCCATAACAGGTGATGGGCGACAGGGTGCGCACGGTCAGGGCCTCCCCATCCGCCCGCTGCTGCTCCGCCTCGATGCGCTCACAGCGGATGACGTTGTTGCCCAGCCGCAGATCCCCGGCGTTCAGCACACCGCCGGCGATGCCGTCCATGGTGTCGGTCACGGGTGTGGAGACCACCAAGCGAACCGGAAGCGGGAACAGGATGGCGTTCTCCTCGAAGGTGGGGCGCTCCGCGGCGATGGGCCAGCTCATCGCGAAGAGCTTCATCCTCCGCCCATCGACGCAATATCCCTCGTCGTGCAGGAACGCCGCCCGCTCGGGAGGCAGCACCGCATAGAGCATGGACTGAAACAGGTGCAGGTTGGAGCGGGGAACCCGTATCCGGCCCCCATCCCCCGTAAGCCACAGCGTGATGTGCATGCTTCCTAGTCCTCGGACCCGACGAAGCGGTTTCTCAGCACGCCGATGCCCTCGATCTCCACCTCCACGCTGTCCCCATCATGCACGGGGGCAACGCCGCTGGGCGTCCCCGTCGCAATGACGTCCCCCACCATGCGCCCCACCGCCGCCCGTCCTTCCCGCTCGAAGCGGACGATGCGGTCCCCACAGTTCCATTTTCCCTCCGTCATCTCATTGCGCCTCCTTCAAAAATTGTCATCCTCAATGTCACCCTCAATACATCCAACCCAATACTAACAAAAAGAGGGGGCGCAGGAAAGTGGAAAAGCGTACCGGGGCGCCGCCGGGGGATCATGAATGGATCGTTCGGGACATGGGGCGTGCCGTTCCTTTCGGGCGCGGAAAGGCCGGCACCCCGCGGGATAGTTTTCCATCCCAACGCTTGCCTTTTATCAGCATTTTTATACAATAGAACAGGAGAACATCGGAACAGAGAAACACCCATCGAAGCCAGAACGAAGCCCGAAAGGATTGGAGCGCTCATGCGTCGAAACCGCGTTTTGAAGTTTTTTCTTGTTCCTTTCCTCATCATCCTGGGCAGCGTCCTTTCCGAAAGAGCCGGCGCCGGCTTCGACACTACCGCCCTCCCTCTTTTGCGGGGACTCGAGAAGATGACTACTCATTCGCCGAGCCTCAAGAACCCGGGAAAGGACATTCCCTTCGAATCGGTATCGGGCGATATCATTACGCAGAACTCCTTCAACGGTTCGAGCTGGTTCCGCATCCCCATGGAGGATCTGGCACGGGATATCAAGGGCGTGTCCCTGCGTCCCGATGAGGGCGGGGTCCTGATGATCGCCTCGCCCCACATCACGCACGTGGACTGCTTCGTCCCCAAGACGCTCTCCTCCTACGAGCACTATTCCTACGACAGGGATTCGAGAAATGCCCTCCAGTTCCTCTACACACGCTATCCGGTCCTCTGGCTGCCGCCCCTGGATGGAGCTGCCAGGGATGGCTACGTCTACCTGAACGTGCGCTCCGACTACCCCGTCGCCGCCAGGCTGTGCCTGTTGGCGCCGCTGTCCTTTATCCGTTTCTTCTTCAAATCCATGATTATCCAGCTCGTTTTCGTGGGGGTCATGATTGCGTTCGTCGTGACGTACTTCCTCTTTTACATGATGACCGGCGAAAAAGTATACCGCACCTTCATGATCATTCAGCTGAGCAGTACTCTGCTCGCCGCCTCCTTCAACGGGCACTTTCATGCCTATCTGAAGCTGCCGGCCCCACTCACCGTATTCATGACCTGGTCGATCTTCGGGGTGGCAAACGTCGTAGGGGCCCGATTTTTCCTCTCGGAACTTCAGGGGGCCCCAAGAATCCGAAAGGCCTACAAGCCGGTTCTCTGCATCCAGTGCGCCCTGGCGTTCGGGATGCTGGCCACGGCCATGAACGGCCGTTTCCTCTGGGTCTGCGTCGGCGCCGCGCTCGCCTTCTTCCTGAGCCTCGTCGGCTCCGTGCTTCTGTTCGTCCAGATGGTCAGGACGAGGACCCCTCTGCGCAGCCTGCTTCTCTATGCGGGATCCTACTCCGTCTTTTTCCTCGGCATAGGGATCATGTTTCTGGGAACGTACTACAACCCCTACTATCTCAGCAGGCTTTCCTATCCGGACATCTTCTATATGACGCTGCTGGCCACCGCTCCTTTTCTCTCGATCCTGCGGAAGCTCTTCGAGAGCCGGGCCCGATTCGACAACTACAACCTCCTGCAGGCACAGAACACCCTCTATCGCGAGCTCAGTCAACGGGACGGACTGACGGGGCTGTACAACCGTTCCTACCTGGAACAGGTCCTCAACGAGAGCGTCAGAAATACCGAAAAGACGGGGAAGAACCTTTCCTTCATCATGCTCGACATCGATCATTTCAAAAATTTCAACGACACGTGGGGACACCAGGAGGGGGACCGGGCACTTGCGTTCGTGGCCCGGATCATCCGGGACTCCCTGAGGGAACAGGACGTCGCCACACGTTACGGAGGGGAGGAGTTCAGCATCGTTCTGGCCGGGGCGGACCTGCTCATCGCAAACATCGTTGCGGAACGAATCCGCAGAAGCTGCGAGACCCGATCCCTTTCTCTCGGCAAGTACAAGACCCTGACGGTCTCGCTGGGGATTTCCCTGTTCCGCCCCGGGGAGACGCCGAAAAGTCTAGTTCGGCGAGCCGACGAGGCCCTCTATCGGGCAAAGAGGAATGGGCGAAACCGTGCGGAGGCGGAAGCCCCTCAACCGTCCCATGCCCCCCGGGATCCTTCGCTGTCCCCCTCGGTGGCCGACGGCTCCCCCCGTCCCCACGCCCCGAAAAAAGGGGCGGAACGATAGAACGGGGAGGCACGGGCATGGCGTTCTACATCGGAGTGGATATCGGCGGGACCAACATCAAGGCCGGCGTAACCGACGGAACGGGGAACCTTGTCGGGGAGGCGGAGATGCCGACGGGGGCCAACCGCCCTCAGGAGGCCGTCATCGGCGACATCCTGGCGGCGGCCGACCGGGCCGTCTCCGCGGCGGGGATTCTTCGCGGGGAGCTCTCCGCCGCGGGGGTGGGATGCCCCGGCACGGTCGAGTCCTCCTCCGGGTCTGTCGTCTACAACAACAACCTCGGTTGGAGGAACTTCCCTTTAGGGAAGTTGCTGTCCGAGGCATGGGGGCTCCCCGTCCGCGTGGAGAACGACGCCAACGCCGCCGCCCTCGGGGAGGTCTGCGCCGGCAGCGTCAGGGGCGCGTCGAGCGCCATGATCCTGACCCTGGGCACCGGCGTGGGGTCCGGCTTCGTCGTCAACGGGCACATCTGGACGGGTTGGAACTCGTCGGCTAGCGAGTTCGGCCACATGGTGATCGTGAAGGGCGGGCGGCCCTGTACCTGCGGACGCCGCGGCTGCCTCGAGACCTATGCCTCGGCGACGGGGCTGATCAACATGACGCGCGAGGCCATGGCCGCGCATCCCGAGAGCCTCATGAACGCTCTGGCCGAGAGGGAGGGGCGGGTCGGAGGACACACCGCCTTCGCCGCGGCGGAGCGGGGCGACGCCGCGGCGCTCCGCGTGGTGGACGAGTACGTGGACTATCTCGCCTGCGGCGTGACGAACATCGTCAACGGCCTCCAGCCCGAGGTCGTCGGCATCGGCGGAGGTGTGGGGAGACAGGGCGAGCGGCTGCTGGCCCCCCTGCGCCAAAAGGTCTACGCCGAGGTCTACGGAGGCCGCGGAGAGCGCTTCACCCGGCTGACCCAATGTACCCTGGGCTACAGGGCGGGCTTGGTCGGCGCGGCAATGGCCGCGATGCAGAGCACCGGCTGAGGAAGCGCCAGCCGTCTGTTCCTGAGGCATATCGAAGCGGATTCGATCGGTTTTTCCCCGAACCCGAGTTCGCAATCTCTCGTAAAAGGAGTGGTTGAGATGCCCGTAGTGCTCGTTTTTATCGTTTTGCTGACTGCGTTTTTGTTTTTGACCTTTTTTGCCATGCTTAAGCGTTACCGGCGCTGTCCCTCGGACAGGATTCTCGTCATCTACGGAAAGACGGGGGAGGGCTCGGCCCGGTGTATCCATGGCGGCGCCGCCTTCGTCTGGCCCCTCTTCCAGGACTACGCCTATCTCGACCTGACCCCGATCTCCATCGAGATCCCGCTCCAGGGTGCGCTCTCGAGGGAGAACATCCGCATTGCGGCCCCCTCGACCTTCACGGTGGGCATCAGCACGGAGCCCGCGATCATGAAGAACGCCGCCGAGCGTCTGCTGGGCCTTAACCTTTCGGATGTCCGCAAGGTGGCCGAGGACATCATCTTCGGTCAGTTCCGCGCCACCATCGCGACCATGAACATCGAGGAGATCAACAAGGACCGGGAGAAATTCCAGTCCGCCGTCATGGAGTCCGTGGAGGTCGAGCTCGCGAAGGTCGGCCTGCGGGTCATCAACGTCAACATCAAGGATATCGACGACGAATCGGGCTACATCAAGGCCCTGGGCCAGAAGGCCGCGTCCGAGGCCATCAACCAGGCTCGCATCGACGTCGCCGAGCAGGAGAAGAAGGGACAGACCGGGGTGGCCGAGGCGGAGAAGGAGAAGAACATCGCCATCAGCCTCGCGGGCAAGGAGCAGTCCATCGGCGTCGCTCAAGCTGGAAAGGAGCAGTCCATCGGCGTCGCCGAGGCCGAGAAGGAACAGCGTATCGGCGTCGCCGAGGCAAATTCACGGGCGATCGTCGGCGTCGCCTCCGCCGACAAGGAACAGAAAATCGGCGTGGCCGAGGCCGAAAAGGAGCAGCGTATCGGCGTCGCCTCCGCGGAGGCGGAGGCGGTAAAGGGCGAGAACATCGCCAGGCAGGTCAAGGCCCAATCCGAGGCGGAGCTACGTGAGAAGGTAGCCGAGGCGGATAAGCGCGGGACCGTGGCGGAGAAGACGACGCAGGCAGAGGCCCGGCGCATCGCCTACGAGGCCGAGCTCGAGGCGGAGGTCGCCCGAAAGGAGCGCGACAAGGCCGCTCAGCTGGCCAATACGATCCCGGCCGCCGAGGCGGAAAAACAGCAGCGGATCATTGCGGCGGAGGCCCTGATGGAGCAGCAGCGGCGTGAGGGCCTCGGCGAGGGAGAACGCATCAAGAACGAGATGCTGGGCCGTGCGGAGGGCATGAAGGCCATCTTCGAGGCGAACGCCGAGGGTATCCGGAAACTGGTGGAGGCCTCCGGCGGCGACGCGAACGCCGCGTTCCTGCTGATGATGGCGGATCGCGTCCCCGCGATGATGGAAATTCAGGCAAAGGCCATCTCGAACTTCAAGATCGACAAGGTTACCGTATGGGACGGGGGCGCGGGGGGCGGGAACTCCATCTCCGGCCTCGTCCGCGACTACGCGACCAGCCTGCCTCCGCTGCAGGACCTGCTCAAGATGACCGGCGTCATCGGCCCCGGGCTTCTGGGACGCAGGGAGGAAGAGAAGCCTCCCCAGCGACCGGCCCCCGGGAGCGCGGATAAAGCCCAATGACGCCCTGGGAGTGGACGCACGCGGCCATAGGAGGCCTCGCCTCCGCAATCTTCCTCCTGCAGACCCTCGGCATGGGGGAGGACGGCGGAGACGCGGATTCCCCCGACGCGGACTTCGACTACGGAGAGGTCCACGACCATGCGCCGGGGTTCTCCGGCTATCTTTCCCTGCGCAACTTTGTGGGCTTCTTCATCGGCTACGGATGGGTGACCCTGGCGAGCCTCCTGTCCGGCGTCGCGCCGGGGCTCTCCTCGGCCTTCGGCATCGCGGCCGGCGTGGTCTTCGTCCTCGCCTCGCTCCTGTTGATCAGGACGTTCCTCGGTTTTCAGGAGGACGGCAGCCTGAAGCTGAACAACCTGATCGGCTCCCGGGCATCCGTCTACATCGCCATCGCAGGCTCGGGCGAGGGACAGGGCAAGGTCATGGCCGACACCCGGGCCGGGCGCATGGAGCTGCCCGCGCGGACCCGCGATCCGCAAAAGCTCCTTCCCGGAGAGCTCGTCGATGTCGTCGGGGAGGACGGCGGCGTTCTGTGGGTGGCCCGCATCACGGAGGACCGCCCAAAAACGGAGGGGAAAAACGGGCGATAGCCGAAACGGCGGGGGCGATGCAGCCTTTCCGGTCCGTAACATCGGCGATTCTCCGCTGGCGCACCCGACGGAGTGACATTACGATGCTCGTATCGTTTTCCCTACTTCAGCAGGAGGGATTCAGCCATGAAAATTTCACTACTGACCACCGGCGGGACCATCGCGTCCGTGGAGTCCGACCGGGGCCTCCAACCCGGCCTCGCGGGGGAGCAGCTGCTCCGCGTCTGTCCCGGCCTGATGGGCTTCGAGCATGAGGTCGCCGTCGTCGATCTGATGTCCAAGGACAGCTCCAACATGCATCCCTCCGACTGGCTCGTCATGGCCGACTGCGTTCGGGACAGCGCCGCGCGCTCGGACGCCATCGTGATGCTCCACGGCACGGACACCATGGCGTGGACCGCCTCCGCGCTGTCCTACCTCCTGAACGACGTCCCCGTCCCCGTCGTCCTCACCGGCTCCATGCTCTCCGCCGACGCCCCCGACAGCGACGTCTCGGAGAACATCTACGCGGCCTTCCACCTCGCGCTGCAGCTGGCGATGTACAAGCGCCGGGGCGTCTCCGTCGCCTTCGCGGGCCTGCTCCTCCACGGCCCCCGGATCACCAAGATCGACAGCCGCAGGAAGAACGCCTTCGTCGGCGTGGACTACCCTTTCCTCGGGGAGATGAGGGACCGGGGGACCCACAAGATTGCCTGGCTCACGGCCCAGGTCCCGGCCCTGTCGGCCGAGCGGCCCTGGGGGCCGTTCCCGGCGGTCGAGACGAACGTCGCCCTCGTCCCGATCTTTCCCGGGCTCTCGGCCCGTTTTCTGGACGCCGTCGCGGACACCGGCCCCAAGGCCGTCGTCCTGGAGGGCTATGGGCTTGGCGGCGTGCCCTTCATGGGGGAGAACCTCCTGCCCGCCATCGAACGGGGAATCGCCAGGGGAATCCCCTTCGTGCTCCGGGGGCAGGCGCCCTTCGGGGGGACCGACCCCGCGGTCTACGAGGTTGGCCGGCGAGCGCTGGACCTGGGGGTCCTGTCGGCCCGCAACATGACGCGCGAGGCGCTGATGAGCAAGCTCATGCTGCTCCTCCCCGTCTCCGCGCCATTCGATCTGGAGCGCCGTCTGGGCGCCAACCTGTGCGACGATGTCCTGTAACGACCGGCGCGCGGCCTGCGGGGACAAACAGGCCGTCCTGAAGCGCCTGACGGAGATGTCCCGAACCAGCGGGTGAGCCGCAAAAATAGGTCCGGCGGACCTGGCTCAGGTTTTGGCGGAGATCCCCCATGTCGAGAGCGACCGGGTTCTCGCGACGTGGAGCGGAGGCGAGGACGCGGCCCTCTGGACGATCGACGAGCGCCGGTTGGGCGTCCTCACCGTCGACTTCATCACGCCCGTATCCGACGATCCCTACGTCTGGGGACAGATCGCCGCGGCCAACTCCATCAGCGACGTGTTCGCGATGGGGGGCCGCCCCATCGTGGCCCTGAACATCGTCGGCTTCCCCTCGAAGGTCCTCGGGCTGGAGGTCCTGAAGAAGGTGCTGGAGGGGGGCTTCGAGAGGACGCGCGCCTCGGGCGCGTTCCTCGTCGGCGGCCACAGCGTCCAGGACGAGGAGCCCAAATACGGCCTCGTCGTCTACGGCGAGGTGGACCGGGACGCAATATGGCGCACCGTCGGAGGGCGGCCGGGGGATCGGCTCCTCCTGACGAAGCCCGTCGGCACGGGCGTCGCGGTCACGGCGATCAAGGCGGGGATGGTCGAGAACCCCCGGACGGCCGAAGAGGCCATGCGATGGATGACCACCCTCAACGACCTCCCCCTCAGGCTCTCCGGGACGCTGCACCGAAGCATCCATGCGGGGACGGACGTCACGGGCTTCGGGCTCGTCGGGCACATCTTGGACATGCTCAGCGAGAGCACCGTGGACTGCGAGCTCTCCCTGTCGCAGGTCCCGATCCTCGGCGGAGTTCCGGAGCTCGCGGACATGGGACTGGTGCCGGAGGGCGCCTACAGGAACCGGGAGGCTTACGAGAAGCAGGTGGACATCTCGGAGACCTTTTCCCCGACGCTCGCCTCCCTGGACATGATCTACGACGCCCAGACCTCCGGGGGGCTGCTTCTGGCCGTGGCTCCCGATCAGGCGAACTCGCTGCTGCGCTTCTGCCGGGAAAACGGCTTTGAGCGCTCGGCCCTCATCGGGACCCTCACGGAGGGGACGGGACGCATCCGGGTCGTGCCCTAGGGAGTAACATAGCCGAGCCGAATATACGACGGAGGGGCTGGGGAGAACAAAATCCCCGGCCCCTCTAAAAAACATTGGATATAAAGCCCCGTTTTGCGGCGGGCTCCTTGCTTACTTGCTGCCCAGCCCCGCCAGGTACTCGTTGATGCTCGCGGCGGCCTTGCGCCCCTCGCCCATCGCCAGGATGACGGTGGCCGCGCCCAAGACGATGTCGCCGCCGGCCCAGACCTTGTCCAGGCTGGTCTTCTGCGTCTCCTCCTCGACGATGATGTTGCCGCGCTTGTTGACGTTCAGCCCCTTCGTCGTCTTCGCCATCAGGGGGTTCGACATGTTGCCCAGCGCGACGACTGCGGCGTCGATCTCCAGCACGTGCTCCGTGCCGGGCTTTGCCACCGGGCTGCGGCGGCCCGACGCATCGGGCTCCCCCAGCTCGTAGTCCAGCAGCTCGACCCCTGCGACGCGCCCTTTCAGGGCCCTGTCCTCCGTCTCAAGGGGAATGAAGCGGGTAGGATTCTTCAGGAAGAGGAACTCGACCCCTTCCTCGAAGGCGTGCTCCACCTCCTCGGCCCGTGCGGGCATCTCCGCGCGGGTGCGGCGGTAGATGCAGTAGACCTTCTCCGCCCCAAGGCGGTAGGCCATGCGGGCCGCGTCCATCGCGACGTTACCGCCGCCGAAGACGGCCACACGCTTCGCCTGATAGAGCGGGGTGTCCGCCCCCTCCGTATCGTAGGCCTTCATCAGGTTGGCGCGGGTGAGGTACTCGTTGGCGCTGAAGACGCCGGTAAGGTTCTCTCCCTCGATGTTCAGGAACTTGGGGAGGCCTGCGCCCGTCCCGACAAAGGCGGCGTCGTACCCCTCAACGTCGAGGAGCTGCTCCAGGGTCTCCGTGCGTCCCACCAGGAAGCTCGTCTCGAACTTCACGCCCATCTTCTTGAGGTTCTCAACCTCTTTTGCCACGATCTCCTTCGGAAGGCGGAACTCGGGAATGCCGTAGACCATCACGCCGCCCTGTTTCTGGAGCGCCTCGAAGACCGTGACGTCGTGTCCCGCCCTGCGGATGTCCGCCGCCACGGTCAACCCGGCCGGGCCGGAACCGACGACGGCGACCCTTCTGCCCGTCGGAGCGGCCGGCGTGGGGACGGTGGTCTTGTCGTTGTTTCGCTCCCAGTCCGCGACGAAGCGCTCCAGGCGCCCGATCGCGACGGATTTCTCGACGGACTTCAGCATCTTGCCCACCGTGCAGAAGCTCTGGCATTGTTTCTCCTGAGGGCAGACACGACCGCAGATCGCCGGAAGGAGGTTCGTCTCTTTGATGGTATCCACAGCGGCCTTAAAATCGCCCTTCTGGATGTGCGAGATGAAGTCCGGAATGTGGACCCCCACGGGGCAGCCCTTCACGCAGGGCTGATTCTTGCAGTTCAAGCAGCGTTCCGCCTCGACCCTGGCCTGCGTCTCCGTGTAGCCCAGCGCCACCTCCCCCATCTCGCGGGCCCTCTTGACCGGATCCCGCGACGGCATCTCCTGCTGCGGGATGCCTGCCCTGTCCTTGGGGGTCAGCGTCTTGCCCTGAATCCCGCTCCAGAGCTTCTCGGCTTCTTTCTCCAACATTTCGGTCGTCTTGTGTTCCATCGTCATGCCCCCGCCTTCGCGTCCAAGCCGACGCGGCACTTGTGGTATTCTTCCTGCTCCCTGGAGCGAAACGCCCCCATGCGCGTCATCATGTTGTCGAAGTCCACCTTGTAGCCGTCAAATTCCGGGCCGTCGACGCAGACGAACTTCGTCTCGCCCCCGACGGAGACGCGGCAGCCGCCGCACATGCCTGTGCCGTCGATCATGATCGTGTTCAGGGATACGGTGATGGGAACGCCGAAGGGCTTCGCGGTGGCCACGCAGAACTTCATCATGATGGGAGGCCCGATGGCAACCACCTCGTTGGGCATGGCGTGCCCGTCCTTGCCCTCGCAGATCTCCTTCAGCGGCTCGGTCACCAGGCCCTTGCGCCCGTAGGTGCCGTCGTCCGTGACGACGATCACCTCGTCCGCGATGGCCCTCATCTCATCCTCGAAGATGACCAGGTCCTTGGACCGAGCCCCGATGATGGTGATGACCTTGTTGCCCGCCCTCTTGTGGGCCTGCACGATAGGATACATGGGCGCGACACCGATGCCGCCGCCCACGCAAACCACCGTCCCCACCTTCTCGATGTGGGTGGGGCTCCCGAGAGGCCCAAGGATGACGGGGATCTCGTCGCCCACCTCAAGCTGCGACAACTTGAGCGTCGTCGCCCCCACCGTTTGGAACACGATGGCGATCCAGCCCTCCTCCGCGTTGGCGTCCGCGATGGTCAAGGGTACCCTCTCTCCCAGGTCCCGATTGATCTGGAAGATAATAAACTGCCCCGCCTTTCGGTTCCGCGCGATCTCCGGCGCAGTCACCTTGAAGTAGTAGACGCTCTGCCCCCTCTCGAGATCATGAGAGAGCTGCCTTTTTTCCAGAATCGTATGCAAATAACCTTCCCCCTCGCGATAGTGAAATAAAGGTATTTCTTACAATGGCGCGCCTTCTGCTCCAGAACGAAGACGCACCGGAAACTCAAGCCTCCGGAACGAAAGCCTCCAGACAGGAAACATCCGCCGCGATACGTCCGCATTCCCTTTGCAAAAGATCTCTTTTGACGTCCCGACGCTTGATGTCCCCATAGAAGAAGAACGCCCGCCGGGTTTCATCTTTTTTCCGCACTTCAATTTCCGGACTTCGATTTTTCTGTCGAACGGTATGGAGCCCCACAATCCCTCTCTTTCATGATAAGCCTTTTTGCGCAATAAGACAAGGTTCACCCGCCCGCTCTTTTCACTCGGAAGAAAGGGCGGAGGGGAGGGATGAGATGAGGTAAATCGTTCCAATGAAACGACTCCCCTCAACAATCATGAAGGGCGGAGAAATGTATGAAAGGCAGAGAACTGTTTCAAGTGCGGCGAAAATATAACGCAACGAGATATAATTTTCTTCTCACCCGAGCACGGCGTGCTCCTGCGGCTGTTTTTTGGCCTCGATTATGCTAAGATACGAAAGTACGAGGCGTTTTTTAACGCGCCGCTGCGGGCTTCGGCAGAGAGCGGCAGGCGCATTCCATTCGACGACGATTTCGATTCGGACGAGGAGGGGTCCCAATGCAGGAAAGATCCTTGCTGTCGCTGGCCTACGGCGCGGCACTCATGGGAGGGGACAGGGCCGTCGCCTTTGAGGATATCGATGCTTTGAGGCCCAGGCTCCGGGCGGGGGATACTTGGCTGCGGGAAAACGCGGCCGCGGGCAGGCAGGGTTTCGGATGGATGGACCTCCCGGGGCGCAACGTCGATGCCATCCAGACGCTGGCCCGATGGCTGGCCACCCGCGAATCGATCGTCCAGGTGGGAATTGGGGGGTCCGCGCTGGGCAACCTCATGCTCCACAACGCCCTCCTCCCCTCCTTCTGGAACGAGCTGTCCGCCTCGAAGCGCAACGCACCGCGCTTCTTTATGGCCGACAACGTGGACTCCGCCGAGAACCGCGCCATCTGGGACCTCATCAATCCGGAGAGCACCGCCGTCGTCGTCGTCAGCAAATCGGGTAGCACGGCGGAGACGGCCGCGAATTTTCTTTTCTTCTGGGAGAAGCTGAGGGACACGCTGGGAGAGGCATCGGCCCGTGAACGGGTCGTCGTGGTGACGGACAAGGAGAAGGGGATCCTCCGTCCCTTCGTCGAGGAGACCGGGTGCAAGAGCCTGGTGCTTCCCGAGGACGTCGGGGGACGTTTTTCCGTCCTGTCCTGCGTTGGGCTCCTCTCGGCCTGGGCGCTCGGTATCGACTGCAAGGGGCTCCTTCAGGGGGCCCGCGAGCTCGACGCGCGGCTGAGCCGGTCCGCCTTGGTCCTGGAGAACCCGGCCTGGATCCTGGCCGGGCTCAACCTCATGCACATGGACCGAGGGCGCAACATCAACGTCCTGATGGCCTACGCCGATCCCCTGGAACGATTCGGGGAGTGGTTCGCGCAGCTCTGGGGCGAGTCCCTGGGCAAGGACGGCAAGGGGTCCACGCCCGTGCGCGCCCTGGGCGCCATCGATCAGCACTCGCAGATCCAGCTCTACACCTCGGGGCCGGACGACAAATTCTACACCGTCCTCACCGTGGACCAGGGCAAGGGGGATATCGCCCTGCCCGCCGCGTCCGAGAGGTCCTTCGACAAGCTCTCCTACCTGTACGGAAAATCGATGGACACGCTGAGGAACTTCGAGGCCGAGGCCACGGCGGCGGCGCTGCACAAGGTCGGGCGCCCCGTCGTCTCGCTCTCCATCCCGGCCCTGGACGCCTTCCGGCTGGGGGCGCTCATCCAATTCTACGAGTACGTGACGGCCCTGACGGGCTACCTCATGGGGGTGGACCCGTTCGACCAGCCCGGGGTCGAGCAGGGCAAGAATTATACATACGGACTGATGGGGCGCTCCGGCTTCGAGGCGGACGCGCAGGAGGTCCGCACCCTGTCCGGCAGGATCGGAGAGCGCGTCGCCGCCTTTTGAACCCCTGTGGGGCAGGAGCGTGCGCTCCGCCCCAAAAGGCTCGGAAGACAGCCGCAGTAGTTCTGCCGGTACAGCCCCATCTCCCGGGATAGCTTCAAGGACCGCAGGAAGCCGTCGTGTTTGCGCCACACGCGGGGCTCCCAGTCCAGCCCGTGGCGGCCGCAGATCTCCGCCCCCAGACGAAGGATCCTCGGGACGTCCTTGTGCGGACTGGTCGTCAGGCTGGAGCACAGGCGCCCATAACCCTTCCTCCGAGCCTCGAGGGCCGCGGCCTCCAGCTGGAGGGCGAAGCAGGCCGTGCACCTCACCCCACCCTCCGGCTCCTCCATCAGGCCGGCCATCCTGTCGAACCAGCTCCTGGGAAGATAGGGGGCCTCGACCACGGGCACGGATTCGCAGTCCCGGAGGGTGCGCAGCGCGGCAAGGCGCCGAAGGTACTCCTCCTGAGGATGGATATTGGAGCCGTAGAAAAAACCGGACACCTCCCAACCCTCCGCCTGAAGCTCGCGCATCGGCACCGTCGCGTCGGGCGCGCAGCAGATATGAAGCATCATGCGCCCCGCCGTCATGACAATCCGTCCCTCTTCAAACAGCGCCGCCTCGAACAGAGCCGCACGCGCCGCTCAGCCCCTCAGGTGGGCGAAGGTCTCGGCAATGCCCTCGGGGCTCAGCCCCATCGCGCGGTAGACCTCGGCGGCGGGGCCGGAGTCCCCGTAACGGGTCACGCCCATGGCCTCGAATCGCACCGAGGCCGAAAATCCGCCGCGAACCATCTCCAGGGCCATGACCGCCCCCATGCCACTCCCCGCGTGATGGTCCTCGACGGTGAGGACATACCCCGAGGCGCAGGCCTCCCCGAGGGCGGCCCGGTCCACCTCGAGGGGACAGGAGACGCTCCAGACCGAGACGTCGATGCCCTGCCCTGCCAGGAGCCCGGCGGCCGCAAGAGCCTTCTGGGTCATCGACCCCAGCGCGAAGATCGTCCCCATCCCGCCCTGCCGCACCCGAACCGCCCTGCCGTACTCGAAGCGGTAGTCCCCGGCGAAGACGGGGTCCCCGTGCGCATCCACGACGGCATCGACCTTGCTGCGCCCCATCGCCAGGCAGATGCACCCCGGCGCGCCCAGCATCCAGCGCGTCGCCCGGTCCGTCTGGTTCGGGTCGGCCGGGACCACGAGCTTCCACCCGAAGTTGTTGCGCAGCAGCCCGACGTAGTCGATGCACTGGTGCGTCTTCCCGTCCTCCCCGACGTCGAGGCCGACATGGGTCAGGACGGTCTTGTTGCCCGCGTGGTTGATGTCGTTCAGGCGCTGCTGGTTGTACACCTCGTCGATGCCGAACACGCCGAAGTCCGCCCAGACGGAGACGACGCCCCCCGCCGCCGCCGCGCCCGAGGCCGTGGCCGTGGAGTGCTCCTGGATTCCGCACTGCACGAAGCCGGACGGACACTCCCTGCGGAACTCCTCCGTCATGACGGAGGGGGCGAGGTCGCAGTCGAACACCAGCAGGGGCGTCCTCCCCTCCTTTCCGCAGTTCAGGCGCCCCACGTCGGCCAGAGCACGGCCGAAGGCCCCGCGGTTGTCCATCTTCGCCTCGTCGTAAGTGAAGGACTTTCCCAGGTCCAGGGAGGGGACGAGGGGCTCGACCTTCCTGCCCATGAAGCGGGAGGGGGCTGCACGCAGCTCCAGCGCCTTTTTCAGGACGCCGGGATCGCCCCGCAGCCCCTCGATGACCTGTTCGTAGATATCCTTCTTGGGGGACTTTCCGTGGTATTCGTGCGTCCCCTCCATGGCCCCGCCGTTCTTGCCCATGACCGTGCGGCAGAGCAGGACCGTCGGGCGTCCCCCGGACCCCGCGCCGCGCAGCGCCCCGTAAAGATCCTGGAAGGAATGCCCGTCGCACTCCAGAACCTCCCAGCCGTCCGCCTCCCAGAGGGCCCTCAGGTTGCAGGGCATCACCGCGTCGAGGTTCCCCGAGATCTGAATGCCATTCCAGTCGACCAGGGCAACGAGGTTCTCGAGTCCCTCCTTCACGGCCATACGCCGGGCC
Organism: uncultured Fretibacterium sp.; assembly: GCF_963548695.1. NCBI lineage: Bacteria > Thermotogati > Synergistota > Synergistia > Synergistales > Aminobacteriaceae > Fretibacterium > uncultured Fretibacterium sp. The sequence continues at coordinate 4,592 of NZ_CAUUWA010000033.1, read as the reverse complement.
TCGGCGAGCTGCCCCTTCGTCTGCCCTCCGTCCCCCATCAGGACATAGGTGCGCCCCTTGCAGCCCCGCGCCCTTTGTGCCAGCGCGAAGCCGACGCCCGCGGAGAGCCCCTGCCCCAGATTCCCCGTCCCCCAGTCGACGCCCGGGATGTCGCGCTCGACGTGACCCTGGAAGGCGCTGCCGCAGCTCCGGAAATGGGAGACGGCCTCCATGGCATCGAAGAACCCCCAGGCGGCGAGGGCCGCGTACACCCCGGCCGAGGTGTGGCCATGCGAGACGACGACGTAGTCCCGATCAAAACTTCCGCAGTTCTCCGGCGTGAGGTTCGCCACGCCGTAGACGGACAGGAACATCTCCATGCTGGAAAACGCGCCGCCCGGATGGCCGCTGTTGGCGGCCGCGACCATGGTCACGGCATCGATGCGGGCCAGACGCGCCGCCTCCTCCAGGGAGACGATCTGTTCCCCGGAGAGGGACGGGACCGGAAAGCCATGCAGATGGGGCAGAGACATTGCGCTTCACTCCTTTTTCGATATCTATCGAGAAAAACCGCCGAACGCGGCCCTTGCCGCCGCGAGGAGACGGGAAGACGCCTTTCCCTCATGGCGGGTGATGATAAGGAAGGACACGAAACCGAACGGACTTATTATACAAGGAGAGGGAATGGAGGTGAAACGAAAAACAAAAAAGGGCGCTCCGCCTTCCGCGGAAGAGCCCTTGTCGTCGCAATATGGTCGGGACGAGAGGATTCGAACCTCCGACCCCCTGCACCCCATGCAGATGCGCTAGCCAGACTGCGCTACGTCCCGAACACGACCACATATTTTAACGTTTTTTTGAAAAAGGTCAAGATGCCTGCCGCCTGTCTGTCGTTGTTCTGTGATAATGTCACCCGGACGGCCCGACGCCAAAATATCGCAGGGTCCGGCCCAGGCGGGCCGAATCTTGTCAAAAGCGCTCCGTTAATGTCACAGCGAATTCGGCAGGGACTTCGGTAAGAGCGATTATTCGTCTCCCTGGTCCGCGCTCTCGTACATCCGGCTGGTCGTGCCGACCTCCGCCCCCGAGGACTTGCCGTCGACGAGGACCTTCGCGTTCGCCTTCGTCGCCGCGTCGTACGAGCTGTCCGCGTTGGTGCGCCCGAGGATCGTCCCGGGGGTCACGGCTCCGTCGATCGTGCCGGACACGGAGCAGTTCGTGATCCTGAAGGCCGTCTCCTTGCCGTAATAGTAAAGACCCGTTCCGACAAGGCCGCCGACGTGCGTCGCATCCTTCGCGTCGATGTCGATCGTCATGGAGCAGTTGTCGATGATTGCGGGGTAGTTGGTCACAGAGTGCTTTGCCTTGTCCGGGTGCGTTCCGGAATAGCCGCACAGGCCGCCGATGGCGTGCCCGCCGTTCGTCGTGACGATCTTTACGTCGGCCCTGCAGTTCGTGATCGAATCCATCATCTCGAGGCAGCCGCCCATGCCGACCGGCTCCCTCCCGGAGGCCTTCACCATGCCGGAGGCGGTGCAGCCGCTGATCGTGCCGCCGCTGACGCCGAAGAGTCCGGCCCCGACGGTGAGGGCGTCCGTCTCGTAGCACAGGTTGGACACCGTGCGGCCGGCCTTGTCGAAGGCGCTGCGGAAGAAGGTCGATTGTTTCTCGTAGTCGTTCATATTTCCGATCGGAGTCCACTTGATGCCATTGAGGTCGATTGAGGTTGATTAATGTGGATGGCCTCCCCTGACGAAGCCCCTGGTGAAGAATCTGGTAAATCCCCTGTAATCGAAAACGCAAATCAAAGATTTGCGTAGCTGAACTTAAGGGCCTTACCAGAAGCTTCATCAGGGGGCCTTTCTTGCCCTTCTTAAAACGCGATTTGGTATTATTTGACATTTTTTCGCTCAGACGATAGATTGTGTGAGGGGGTCAACGGGTGAGGTTCCAGAGCTCCGCATCGAACGTGAGGAGAGGGTATGGGGTAGACATGAACGAACGGGAAGAATGGCTCCTGCCAGTAATGACAAATGAGGATCGTAGGGAGATGCTGCGTCTCGAGGAGACGGGCGGGCTTCCGACGAAGATCGATCGTTCGCGCGATCTTTTCTTTCGTTTTCTGTTGGGCTGTCCCTCACGCCTGGACCTGCTGGGGGACCTGCTCAATGCCCTGTTCTCCGTCCGGGGCTGTCCCCGTATCGAGCAACTCGAGCTTCGCAATACCGCTCTTCTCCCCGATGGCGCCTACCTGAAGGAGTCGAGGCTCGATATAGCGGTGATTGACGAGCAAGGGCGCCATCTGAACGTCGAGCTCCAGCGTGAGAACCACAAGCATTTCATCCCACGTGGCCTTTTCTATCTGGACAAGCTGTTTATCGAGCCGCTTGGGAGTGGCGAGGATTACGGCAAGCTGGAGCCGACGATCGTGATCTGTCTCCTGGCTTTTGAGCTCTTTCGGGGAGAGGAACGCTGCGTGTGGGGATTCAGGTGGATGAGTCCCGAGGGGAAAGTGCTGACGGACATCCAGCAGCTTTTCTACGTGGAGATGAACAAGGCGCGGGAGAGTCTGTCGGAAATCTGTCGCAGGGTGAAGTTGGAGCCGGACCCCGTGCTTACGGACGAGGAGCGTCTCAGGGTCTGGTGCGGATACATGGTCAATGATGATCTGGGGGTGAGACTGGTGCAGGAAGTGTTGACGCAGGACAAGGTTTTCCAGAAGGTGAATGCGGTGGAGCAGAGCTATTGGGGGACGCCGGAATACCGATACTATCAGCTTCGAGCGCAGATGGCTGAGATGGACCGGAAGGCGATAGAGGAGACGCATATTGACGAGGCGACGGCCAGGGGCATGGCGCAGGGCATAGCTCAGGGCAGGGCCGAGGGTATGGCTCAGGGCAGGGCCGAGGGCAGGGTTGAGACTGCGCGGAACCTGCTTCAAGTGGGGGTTGAACCTGATAAGATTGCCCAAGCGACCGAGCTGTCCCTTGACGAGATTAAAGGGCTGATGGCCGAGGAATGAAAGGGAGGGAAGACCGATGTCGAAATTTCTGGCGGCACGACAGGGCTTCACCTGACGCTCCCGTGAGATGCAAGGACTGCATTTGCCGGGGAGCGCAGCCATACGGCAAGGCCCATGGCGCGGGGTTCTGTCCGGTGTCCCGCTTCGCCTCGGCCCTCCCTTGCCTCATGCCTCCCCGACCAACGACCAATCCGAGTCATCCGGAAAAAACAATTTTATGGAAAGAGGTCGATTCTTATGAAGTACGGTCGCACGTATAACTTTTCCGCCGGTCCGGCCATGATGCCCGAGTCCGTTCTGGAGGAGATCGCCGCCGAGATGATGAACTACCGCGGAAGCGGCATGTGCGTCATGGAGATGAGCCACCGCTCCAAGGTCTTCGAGGACATCCTGGCCGAGGCAAAGGCGGACCTGCGCGAGCTCATGGGCATCCCGGACAACTACAAAATACTCTTCGTCCAGGGCGGCGGGCACGTCCAGTTCGCCATGGTCCCCATGAACCTGATGAAGAACGGCGTCGCCTGCTACATCGAGACCGGCGCCTGGTCCCAGAAGGCCATCAAGGAGGCGCAAAAATACGGCACGGTGAAGATCTCCGCGTCGTCGAAGGACAAGAACTTCTCCTACATTCCCGACTGCTCCAACCTGGACGTTCCCGCCAACGCGGATTACGTCTATATCTGCGAGAACGAGACCATCCACGGCACCACCTACCGCAGGCTCCCCGACACGAAAGGAAAGGTCCTGGTCTCCGACCAGTCCTCGATGTTCCTCTCCCGCCCCTGCGACATGAGCAAGTACGGGCTCATCTGGGGCGGCGTGCAGAAGAACGTCGGCCCCGCGGGCATGGCCGTCGCCATCATCCGTGAGGACCTGCTCCGGGACGACCTGGACCCCAAGGTCCCGACCTACCTCAGCTACAAGATCCACGCCGACGCCGATTCCCTCTACAACACGCCCAACTGCTGGGCCATCTACTGCTGCGGAAAGATCTTCCGATACCTCCTGAAGATGGGCGGCCTGGCCGAGATGGACCGGCGCAACCGGGAGAAGGCCGCGGTCCTGTACGATTTCCTGGACCAGAGCAAGCTCTTCCGCGGCACGGTGGCGAAGGAGGACCGGTCCCTGATGAACGTGCCCTTCGTGACGTCCAGCAAGGAGCAGGACGCGGAGGTGGTGGCCGCCACGAAGGCCGCCGGGTTCGACAACCTCAAGGGACACCGGAGCGTCGGCGGCCTGCGCGCCTCCATCTACAACGCCATGCCCAGAGAGGGCGTCGAGGCCCTGGTCGACTTCCTCCGGAAGTACGAAGCCCAACATTAGGATCCTGCGTTCCACCATAAAAAATTTCACACAGCGAACAGCTGCATACCGTGAATAAAGGAGAAGCCTCCATGTCTAAGAGAATTCTGGTCACCGATGGGATGGACGCCGCCGCCGTCGCGAAGCTCCGCAAGGACGGCTATGAGGTCGTGGAGCAGTTTTACGAACCGGACGCCCTGGGCGGGGCGCTTCGGGATTTCGACGCCGTGATCGTCCGGTCCGCCACGAAGATCAAGCAGCCGCAGATCGACGCGGCGAAGGGAGGCCG
>NZ_CAUUWA010000032.1 GCF_963548695.1 uncultured Fretibacterium sp. | reverse complement strand
GCCTGGCCGAGCCTCTCGAGGCTCGCGGAGCGTGCCGGGGTGTCCCTGGCCACGACCAAGCGTGCCCTTCAGCGCCTGGAGAAGGCCGGGTACGTTACCCGACAGCAGCGCCGGGTACCGGGGAGCAGGGAGTTCGACCGTACGCTTTACTCTTTGCCGTTCCGTATCGAGGGGTATGGCGAGGACGGAGCCGAGGTCGGCTCCGGGGACGTCGGCCCTGAAGATGCCGACGTCGGATCGGCGTCCGACAGGTCGGCTCCGACGGATTGCGAGGTCGGATCCGAAAGAGCCGGAAACTATACCCAGAGAACTATACCCAAAAGACAAAAACACTACGACACAAGAAAAAAGGACAGAGAAGACGAAAAAGAAACAGAGTCCGAACCGAATGAGATCGACAGCCCCATACTTCAGGATGCCTTTACGGAGCTCTGGGAACCTCCCCCCTGCAAGCAGTATCGGGGTGAAGCCCGAAAGGCTTTTATGGCCTTGTTCCCTGTCGGGCTCTCGCAAAAGGAGACGGAGAGACGTCTGTGGACTGTTCGTCGGCGGTTCCGTGTTTTCGAGGAAGAGGCGAAGAAGGCTGTCGGCAAGGGAGAAGAACGCCCCCTTCCCTGCCTCCGTGACGGGCTCCTGAGAGAGGGGTTGGATGGTCCGGGATGAGAAGGAGTGCGATGAACTCCGTGGCGTGACTCGGAAGTTCCGGATTTTTGCGTTGTGAACGTGTGTCCGTGCTTCGCTCCGCGCCTTTGTCCTGCTCCCGTTATTCGGGCTTTTCAAAAGGGTACCTGACGTTTTTTCGGGTACGGGCCGAACGTGGGTGAGAAACGGAGGCGGTCGGTTTGTTTACGGTGTTTTGGACCGTGCATTCGGAGCTGTCCCGCGACGTGGGGCGGGTGCTATAATGCGAGAAAGAGGCCCGGGATTGGAATGGCGGAGGAGGGCTACATGACGGACAACGGGAGTGAGTCGATACGCCTGGATCGGCTGAGCGATCGTTTCTTCAAGTACCTGTTCGCGACGGAGGAGCACAAGGATCTCCTCATCGCCTTTTTGAACGAGGTGCTTCTGGACCTGGATCCGGACGGGAGCGCCCGTCGAATCGAGGATGTGGCTTACGGGGATCGTGAAAGCTCGCCCCTGTATCGTGACGCGAAGCTGCCTCGTTTTGACGTGCTCGCCACGGCGGAGGACGGCCGTATCTTTCACATCGAGGTTCAAGTTGCGAAAGATCGTCATTTCCTGGAGCGCAGCCTCTACTACTCGGCGATGACCTACTTTCTGCAGCTTGGAGAGGGAGACGAATACGGCGACCTGGCGCCCGTGATTTTCGTGGGGTTGTTGGACTTCGAGGTGTTTCCGTCGACTGCCGGAGATGGGACCTATCATTCTCTCCATCGGATTCTGGATGTGCGAGACCGCCGGTGGGAGATGAAGGGGATGGAGTTCCACTTCCTGGAACTTCCGAAGCTGAGGCGGCGCAAAGCCGGCCCCAGGACGGGGCTGGATAGGTTGTTGAGTTATCTGGGCAACGTGGGAGGTGAACGGGCGATGCAGGAGATGGCGCAGACGGATACCCGTGTCGAGCGAATGATGCAGCTGGAGTCTCTTTTTACGAAGGACCCCAAGCTTTTGCGGGACTATTTCATCGCCAGGCGCGATCGTGCGGACTACGAGAACAGTTTCAAACAGGCCCGAAGCGATGGGTTTGAGGAAGGTCGTTCGGAAGGTCGTTCGGAAGGTCGCCTGGAAGGTCGTGCGGAAGGTGTGGAAAAGACGGCTGTGGCGATGCTGAAGGAGAAGGTCGACGTCCATCTGGTCTCCCGGGTAACCGGGCTTTCTATGGAGCGACTGAAGGAATTGCAGGCTCGGTCGGATTCCTGACCGAAAACGGAGGAGGCCCACAAAGAACCCCGGGCCTCCTCCGCCGTTTCCGTTGCTCTCTCCTTTACGCAGCTTACGGCTGGGGTGTCGCCCCGGAATCGAGAGCTGCGGGCCGAGGGCTTTTTATTGTGCCATCATCCACATCACTCCCATGGAACAGGCGACCTGGAGTGCCAGAAGGATTTTGTGCTTCCGGGAACGCCTCAGCGCCTCTCCGTTGTCGACATACCACAGAAAAGAGCAGCTCGCCATGCTCAGGAGCAGCGCCCATCCCGCCGGAAGGTTCAGCAGCGCCGAGACGATGCCCCGTCCCGGCGCGCTCCATGTCCCTCGCTGGAATGTGCCGAGCCAGAATCCCAGGGACATCAGCAGTCCCGAAAAGGACACCGTGAGGATCCTGCCTCGCGTCTCGTGGTAATCCCGCAGCGCCTTGGTCGCCCTCAAGGCCTCCTCCGAGATGCGACTCCCCATGTCCTTGGCGATATCGTCGGCCGCCGCCTTCAGGAATCTCTCCGTCCCGTCCTGCAGTACCTCCCGAATGCGTTCGGACACTCGCGTCATGCGCTCCAGCTTCTCGCCGAGGCGGTCCTCGTGAAACTTGAAGGTGAGGATCATGTAGAGGTACTCCTGCACCTCCTTCATACCGAGGACACCGGCCAGCTCGAGGATCTCGCGGCGCTCCTCGTCGCTCAGGGGACGCTTGAGGACCCGCTCGGAGGTGACGTTCAGGACCTCGTTGAAGCTGGGCATCTACCCCTGCTCCTTCTCCGCCTTGCCCTTCTTCGGAGCCGAGGCCTCTGGGAGAACGACCGGAGTCGTGTCGGGGAAGAGTCCCGTCCCTTCGAAAAGGCGGTTCACGGCGTTCCTCCAGCTCCGGAAGCTCTGGGCCGCGAAGACCCCGAGCTCCCGGATCGTCTCGGGTATCGTCTTCCCTCCCGTGTAGAAGTCGTCGGCGATGACGTCGGCCAGCTCGGGGAAGTCCAGGATCTGGCGTCGGTCGATGCGTGAGCGCAGCAGTGCGCTTTCTTCGTAGAGCCTGTCGAAGAGCGAGAATTGCTCCGGGCTGCCGAAATAGGTATTGCGGATGGGAAAGACGGAGCCGAACGTCATGGCCCTCAGAAAGTCCTCGAGAAGGAGCACGGAATCCTTCTGGCGGTTCATCGGCCAAAAGGAGACCAGGTCGTAGGGAATGCCTCCGCTCTCCAGCACGGCCGAGAAGTTCGCCCCATTCCTGGCGATGCCCAGATTGCTGCGTGCGGCGCTGTTGATGACGAACAGGGTATCGGCCGCCCTTTCCATGAGCGTGGCCATGGTTATCCACCCGTTCTCCTTCTCGTCCAGGAGAATGGAGGTCACGGGAACTTTCCCTCGGTAGACGCGCCCCACGTCCGGATTGCTCTCGTCGGTCTCGATGACGTGGATGGTCTTGACGTCGCCATAGCGGTCGATGAGGAACTGAACCAGAGTCAGGGCGACGATGCTCTTGCCCACCCCGCCCTTGGAGCCGCCGACGTAAAAAATGGTGTCTTTCATAGCCTTTCCTCTCTTCCTTGTCAGTCAAAATCGAAGGTCCCGTCGCTGTTCCTGCGGACTCCGGATGGCCCGGAATCTATCCGGGGACGCCCGCCCGGCTCGGGCGGAATGGTGCCGCCCCGGATTGCCGCTCTTCCGTTCCGTACGTCGCCGAGCGTTCTCCTCCGCTCCCTCTCTCGATTGAAAGCCTGCCGGAAGTGTTTCGGGTCCTTCGTCTCTTTGAAGAAGCCGTGTTCGGCCAGTTTTTCGAAGATGGAGATCATGGTGTACCCCTCCTCCCTGAGTTCGGAGATCTCGCGGAACAGAATTCTGACGACGGAGCTGAAATCGTGCGGCCGTCGGCGACGGCCCACCGGAGGCCGGGAGCGAATCTCGGCCAGAGCGCTTTGCAGAGCCTTCTCTTCTTTATCCTCCATATCCTCCATGGTTTCACCCCTCCCCAGGCTGTCTGGCGTCAGGATAGCAGCCGTTTTCTCACGAGTTGACAATGCGGCCTTTGCGAGGTTCCGTGAAGGAGATGCGAGGCCTTCACGAGGTCTGCCGCACCTTGTCGAAGCCTTTGCGAGGCCTCGGCGGTCTTTTCGTGTGTCGGTGAGGTCTTTGTGACGCCTGAACGAGGCCCTTATAAGGGTTTACCTTCAATCCAGCGCTGATACACTTCACCACGAAGTGAAGCGCGGGACAAGCAGGCGCTTGTCCGACAAATCCACTGGCGTGGCTTGCCGGTCAAGCGCACCGGCGCAATCGGCGGACGGACGTCCTTCTCTCGCGCCCTGCTTGCCGGGGCTCCGCGCCCCGGACGGCGGCAAGGGGACTCGTCCCCTTGCAACCCCTTTTCAACCCCGCACTCCTGCCGGAGTGCGGAGGGAGTGCGACGAGACGACATGACACAGGAAAAACAGCGGCGCCCAAGGCGCATCTACGCCAGACTGACGGAGCGGGAGTACGCGGACGCGTCGGAGCAGGCCGACGCCGCGGCGCTCTCGCTGTCGGAGTACCTGCGCCGGCGCCTCTTCGGACGGCGCGTGGTGCCGAAGACGGACCTGCGGGTGCTCTCGGAGCTGCGACGGCTGGGCGGGCTCCTGAAGCACATCCACAACGAGACGCGGGGAACGTACAGCGCCAGGACCGCCGAGGCGATAGGAGCGCTGACGGCCTGCGCACGGGAACTGGAGAGGAGGGTGACCCGGTGATCGCCAAGATTCCCCCGAAGCGACGGGATGGCAGGACGAGCTTCAAGGCCCTCACGGACTACTGCCTGGGCGTCACGGGGCACGGGTCCGGGAGCGTGCTCCACGTGGGGATGCAGAACCTCTCCTCCCCCGACACGGCCTTCGTGGAGATGGATGCACTTGCGACGGAGAACGTCCGATGCAAAGACCCGGCCTTCCACTTCATCCTCTCCTGGCGTGATATGGAAATACCCACAAATGACCAGGCCGACGAGGCCGTGAAGATCGCCCTGAAGGAACTGGATCTCGGGGACTGCCAGGCCCTCTGGGCGCTGCAGGGCGATACGCAGAACCTCCACGTCCACGTCGCGGTGAACCGCATCGACCCGGAGACGTGCAGAGCCGTCCAGCCGGCGGGGAACTGGACGTACAAGGCCCTCGAACGCGCGGCACGGAGGATAGAGCTGGCGCAGGGCTGGGAGGTCGAGGAATCCGGGCGCTACGTCGTCACGCCGGAGGGCGACATCGTCGAGAAGAAGGAGAGAAAGATCCCCGAGGTATCCCAGAAGGCTCGCGATATCGAGGCGCACACCGGAGCGAAGAGCGCGGAGCGGATCGCCAGGGAGACGGCCGCGCCCATCCTGCTGAGGGCCGAGAGCTGGGCGGAGCTGCACGAGCGGCTGGCCGTGAAGGGAATACGTTTCGAGCGAAAGGGAAGCGGGGCGGTCCTGCGGATCGGGGATGCGTTCGTCAAGACGTCTCAGGCGGACCGCGCATGCAGTTTCTCACGCCTGGTCGCCCGTCTGGGCGAGTTTCGTGCGTACGGCGTGGAGCCGGCGGAGTTCCGGGAAAGCCCTGAGGACCGCATCGCCGGGGAGCCGGAGGTGGAGCGCTCCTGGCAGGCTTACGTACAGCAAAGACGCCGCTGTGTGGAGGAGCGGAGCAGGATGCTCCGGGAGCTGAGGACATCCCAGAGACAGGAGCGCGAAAGGCTGTGGCGAGAGCAGAGGGCGGAGCGGGAGTCTCTGTGGAGGGGCGGCAGCTGGAAAGGCAGAGGCAGAGAACTGAATCAGCGGCGCAGTCTTCTGGCGGCGCGTCACCTGGCCGAGAAGCTGGACCTGAGGGACGAGCACCGCCGGCAGACGGCCGAGCTCCGGGAAGGTTTTGGCTTCAAGGAACGTTTCCCCGGCTTCCGGCGGTGGCTCGAGGCGCTGGAGGACGGGGAGCCGTTCCTGCACTACCGATACCCCGGCCGGGCGGTCCTGACGGGAGAGCTGAAAGACGTTCCGGAGAGCACCCGGTCCGTCGACATTCGGGACTACATGGCCGTGAGGACCGCCTTTGCGGTCGCCTACTGCCGCCGTCCGGGCCGTGCGGATTTCGTCGACTGCGGGCGTCGGATCGTGCTGAAGGACGACCGCGACGAGGCCGCGATCCTGGCGGCCATGCAGCTGGCCTGCCAGAAGTGGGGAAGCGTCCGGATCAACGGGACGGACGAGGAATACCGCAGGCTCTGCGTGAAGGTGGCCGCCCGGCACGGGCTGAAGCTCTCCAACCCGGACCTCGGGAAGGCGGTCGAGGAGGAAAGAAGGATGAACGGGGAAGGGGACGGCGAACTTCGGGCGAAGGCGGAGATCTTCATGCGCTATGCCGAGGCGGTCGGAGCCGAGCGCTTCCGTATCGTCGTGACGGAGTTCCGCGAGGACGGAACCCGGGCTTTCGTCCTGGACCGGGACAAAGGCGGACTGGACGGCAGGACGGCGGAGGAGGTGCGGGACAGGCTTTGGCTGGTGGCGCGATACGCCCTGGACCGGAAGAACATCAACGTCGTGCCCCTCAGTCGGGACAAACACCACATCCTGGTCGACGATCTGACCTCGGCAAAGCTGAAACAGCTCAAGGAAGACGGCTACCGCCCCGCCTGTGTCGTCGAGTCCTCTCCGGGCAGCTTTCAGGCCATCCTGACCGTGCCGAAGTCGGGGGACGATCCGGAAACGGAGCGCGAGACGGCGAACAGGCTGACGAAGCTCCTGAACGAGCGCTACGGGGACCCGAAGCTCTCGGGTTCCGTCCATGCCCATCGTCTGCCGCCGTTCGGGAACTTCAAGCCCAAACACCGCCGGGAGGATGGGAGCTACCCTCCGACGTGTCTGGTCGAGGCGGAGGGGGGATTGTGCGGGAAGGCGCTTTTGGATCTGGAGGCCGTCGGTAAGGAGATACGGCGCGGGAGGGAGGCTGCGGCGATGAAGAAGGCCCGGGATCTGCTCGGAGGTACGGAGTGTGAGGCGTGCGACCCCGACGGGGCGTATTGGAGGCATTACGAGGACATCTCCGGTCGGTTCGGCGGAGCGATGGACTACTCTCAGGTGGACGGGATGATCGGGGTTCGGATGCGTGTGACGGGTCATACGGTCGGTCAGGTCCGGTCGGTGCTGGAGCGGAACGGGCCCGAGATGCGCCGCAGGAACATGACGGCCAGGGAGTTCACGGCGAAATACCGTTACCGGAACTGGGAGCGCTATGCCCGGGAGACGGCGGAGAACTTCGTCTTCGGTCCGAGAGGGGCGATCCAGGTCGGTAAGGCCGAGCCGTACCGTCCGTATTTCCTTCGTGTGGAGGGCAGGACGGCCCCGGCCCGTGGGGAACGGGAACGCCGGATTTCGGAGTGGGAACAGGAGCGCTGAACATGGCGGAGACGACGCTTCAGGAGACGATACGGAAATTCGACGAAGTCAAACAAGAGGTTCGAACAAGCGAGGAAGCCTGGACGGCGTTCCTGACCTGTGCGGCTCGGAACCACAAGTATGCCTTTCAGGATCAGCTCCTCATCTACAAACAGCGTCCGGAGGCCACGGCCTGTGCTGAAATGGATATGTGGAACAGGCGTTTCCACCGGTGGATCGACAAGGGACAGAAGAGCATCAAGCTGCTGGACGGCGAAACACGTCTCCGGCACGTCTTCGACGTGGGCGACACGCACCCCGCCAGGGGACACGAGAACGACGCGCCTCCCTACATCTGGCAGGTGCGCTCGGAGGAGGAGCAGGAGACGGCGAACCTCCTGGCCGAGGGCTATGGCATCGAGACCAATGCCCTGAGCCTGCCCCAGCTTCTCCAGGGCGTGGCAAAAAATATGTCCGAGGACCTTGAAAAAAATCGTTTTGTTCTGTACAATGGTGATGCAGTAAATAGAGAAAATTCTAAAGAGTTGGTCTATAGCTGCATCGCCTGGTATCTCATGGCACGCTGCGGGCTGGATCCCAGAGAGGCCGAGGGCTTGAACTTCAGCTCGGTAACGGGACTGGACGAGGCCTCGATGATGGAGCTGGGGAATACTGTCAACCGCCTGAGTCGGGACGTGCTGGACAGTGTGGAACGGGTCGTCAGGACAAGGGACAGGGAAAGGGGTGTCGAACATGGAACTGAACCGAAACGAGCTGCCGCCGTGGGCCTCGTTGGCGAATGGCATGACGGACGAAGAGCTGAACCGGGAGGAGGCTCGGGTCGTCGCGGAGCTGGAGGCGAAGGACGAGGAGGACCTGACGATCTACAACGAGGAAGAGCTGACCTTCGAGGAGACGCTGGATCTTCCGGAGGGCTCTCTGATGCGGGACAGGGAGAACGGGATGATCTACCTGAAGGTTCTGGACATCTGGATGCCCTACGGTATGAGGACACCGACGCCCCCGGAACGCGAACTGACCCGATACGGCCGGATGCGGAAGAAGTATCTGGAGGAATGGAAGGCCCGGACGGTTCTGGAACTGGGCGAGAACTTCCTGATTCACTGCCTGGAGGTTCAGGATCGGGCGCAGGAGATGAAGCGGTCGCTCATGGAGGAGCTGCAGCGGAACGATCCGCCGCCGAACAAGACGGACGACCCGATGGGCTGGGTGCAGCACATGAACGCCCTGGAGATGGAGGCCGAGGAGATCGTCACGCGGACCGTAGTGTACAGCTGACCCTGGATTTTGAGCAGGAGTCGCCGGAGCCGTCGAAGGTTCAAGTCTATGATGTCGTTGTCGGATTCGAGCAAAGAGCGAAGCTGAGGCTCGGCGAATTTTATGAAAGAGCACCTGAAAAGTATCGTAGCCGGCTTAACTTTCCGATCCCGGGGTTTGGACAGTATGCGAGGTTTGTGGAGGGGGACCGTTCGTCCGATGCCTGGCGCAATCCGAGAGCTGCGCACGACCGCATCGAGATCGAAGGCACGGACGACTATTATGATCTCGTGACGGAGGCTTACAACAGTCCACACGAAGCGAAAAACACTGACCCCCTCCACAAACACCGCCGAGCGTTCTTCCAGTCACTCGACACGCGTCTGTACGAGCTCAGACGGGAGCAGAGCGGACAGCCGTACTTTATTAACGACCTCGATAATAGCCCCGTCATTGAGCCGGAGCCTCCTAAACTTCCGTCCGAGAAGACGCTGTATTCGAGAACCCTTCCCCGTGAACAGAAACAGGAAAATGACGTCGCCCCGGAAGAGGGATCCTCGGATCAGCCTGAGAAGAAGGCAGAAGAGGAGTTTCCTCAACCCGCTCGGGAAGAGGCTCCGAGACGCAACTATCGGATAACGGACGACGCCCTCGGCACCGGGGGAGCGAAGACGAAGTATGCCCGCAACATCGAGGCGATCCGCACCCTGCGGCGCATCGAGGGCGAGGGCAGACTGGCCACTTCCGAGGAGCAGGAGGTCCTGGCCCGGTACGTCGGCTGGGGTGGTCTGCCCCAGGCCTTCGACGAACACAACGAGGCGTGGAGCAAAGAGTATGCGGAACTCAAGGGGCTTCTGAGTGACGAGGAGTATGCCTCGGCCCGCGCCTCCACCCTCAATGCGCACTACACGTCCCCCGCCGTCGTCAAAGCGATCTACGGCACCTTGGAGCGGATGGGGCTCAGCTCCGGCAACATCCTGGAGCCCGCCTGCGGCACGGGAAACTTCTTCGGCCTCGTGCCGGAGAGCATGGCGGGAGCGAAACTCTATGGGGTCGAGCTGGACGGCATCACGGGCCGCATCGCCCGCCAGCTCTATCAGGAGGCGGATATCACCGTAGACGGCTACGAACGAACTCGTTTCCCGGACAACTTCTTCGATGCGGCCATCGGGAACGTGCCCTTCGGGGCCTACCGGGTCGTAGATCCCAAGTACGACAAGCACGGGTTCATGATCCACGACTACTTTTTCGCCAAGACGCTCGACCAGGTACGGCCGGGCGGCGTCGTGGCGTTCGTGACCTCCAAGGGGACCCTGGACAAAGCCAACCCCTCGGTCCGGCAGTACATCGCCCGTCGGGCCGAGCTCCTGGGGGCCGTCCGGCTCCCCAACAACGCCTTCAAAGCCAACGCCGGGACCGAGGTCACGACCGACATCCTTTTCCTGCAGAAGCGGGACCACATCATCGACGACATCCAGCCCGAATGGCTGCACGCCTTCAACAATCCCGAAGGCGTGCCGGTCAACAGCTATTTCCTCCAGCACCCCGAGATGATGCTGGGGACGATGGCCTTCGATTCCTCGATGTACGGCAACGAGAGGGAGACGACCTGCAACCCCATCGAGGGGGCCGACCTCGCCGAGCAGCTCCGTGAAGCGATGGGGAACATCCAGGGGAAGATATCGGCCCGTGAACAGGAGATACGGGAACAGTACGAGAACACGATTCCCGCCGACCCGTCGGTTCGCAACTACAGCTACACCCTGGTGGACGGGGAGCTGTATTACCGCGAGAACTCGGTCATGTACAAGCCGGACCTTCCCCGTACCTCCGTCGAGCGCGCCAAGGATATGGTGGGGCTGCGGGACCTCTGCCGCGCCGTCATCGACGCCCAGATGGCCGGAGCGTTCGACGGGAACCTGCAGATCCTCCGGAAGGACCTCGACCAGGCCTACGAGCGATTCGTCCGGCGGCACGGCCGCATCAACGATACCGCGAATGCCCGCGCCTTCGACGAGGACAGCTCCTACTACCTGCTGTGCGGGCTGGAGATCCTGGACGAGGATCGCCGCTTTGTCGGGAAGTCGGACATGTTCACGAAGCGGACGATCCGGCAGAACGTCGTCCCGACCTCCGCCGGAACGCCACAGGAGGCCCTGCTGCTGTCTGTCTCCGAGAAGGCCCGGGTGGACATGGATTACATGGCGTCGCTCACGGGCCGCACGGAGGAGGAGCTGGAGCGGGAGCTCCGGGGCGCGATATTCCGCGTGCCGGACCGGGTGGAGCCGGGGACCGGAAGGGCGGTCTACCAGACAGCGGACGAGTACCTGTCCGGCAACGTTCGCGAGAAGCTGGAGACGGCGCGGCGCTATGCCGAGCGGGAGCCGGAGCTCTTCGGCAGCAACGTGAAAGCGCTCGAGGAGGCGCAGCCCACGCCGCTGACCGCTGCGGAGATCGACGTGCGCCTCGGGGCGACGTGGATCGAGCCGAAGTACATCGAGGAGTTCCTGTTCGAGCTTTTGCAGACTCCGCCCTACATGGCGTCCGGCATCAGGGTTTCCTACTCCCCGACGACTTCCGCCTGGAATATCTCGAACAAGAAACTGGACGTCGGGAACGTCCGGGCGAACACGACCTACGGCACGCAGGACATGAACGCCTACAAGATAATCGAGGAGACGCTCAACCTGAAGACCGTCAAGATCCATACCTTGGTGGAGGAGAACGGCCAGACGCGCAGCGTCCTGGACCCGGAGGCCACGGCCCTGGCACAGCAGAAACAGGAAGAGATCAAGGAGAGGTTCAGGGAATGGGTCTTCAGGGATCCGGAGCGTCGGGAGGCCCTCGTCGAGGAGTACAACAGGCGCTTCAACGCCATCCGTGCGCGGGAGTACGACGGGGGACATCTCCGGTTCGGGGGCATCAACCCGGAGATCGCCCTGCGGGAACACCAGAAGAACGCCATTGCGCGCATCCTCTACGGCGGAAATACGCTGCTGGCACACGAGGTGGGGGCGGGCAAGACCTACGAGATGGTTGCCGCTGCGATGGAGGGAAAGCGCCTGGGGCTGTCGCACAAGAGCCTCTTCGTCGTCCCGAACCACCTTACGGAACAGATGGCCACGGAGACGCTGCGGCTCTATCCGGGGGCAAACGTCCTGGTCGCCACGAAGAAGGACTTCGAGACGAAGAACCGCAAGAAGTTCTGTGCCCGCATCGCCACCGGCGACTACGATGCCATCGTCATCGGCCACAGCCAGTTTGAAAAGATCCCGCTCTCCCCGGAGCGGCAAGCCCGGCTCATCGAGGAGCAGATCAGGGAAATCACCCAGGGCATCGAGGAGCTGAAGGAGGAACGGAGCGAGCGCTGGACCATCAAGCAGATGGAGAAGTCCAGGAAGGACCTGGAGGTGAAGCTGGAAAAGCTCCAGGCCGCCCACCGGAAGGACGACGTCATCGTCTTCGAGGAGCTGGGCGTGGACCGTCTCTTTGTAGACGAGGCGCATGGATACAAAAACCTGTTTCTCTACACGAAGATGCAGAACGTCGCCGGGATATCGCAGACGGAGGCTCAGAAGTCCTCGGATATGTTTATGAAGTGCCGCTACATGGACGAGCTGACGGGAAACAAGGGCGTCGTCTTCGCCACGGGAACGCCCGTCTCGAACAGCATGACGGAGCTTTACACCATGCAGAGGTATCTTCAGCACGACAAGCTGCAGGAGATGGGGCTCCAGCACTTCGACGCCTGGGCCTCCACCTTCGGTGAGACGGTGACGGCGCTGGAGCTGGCTCCGGAGGGGACAGGGTTTCGAGCAAAGACCCGCTTCGCCAGGTTCTTCAACCTGCCGGAACTGATGGCCACCTTCAAGGAGGTCGCGGACATCAAGACGGCAGACACCCTGAACCTCCCGCGCCCGAAGGTGAGCTTCCACACTGTCGCTGTCCAGCCGAGCGAACACCAGAAGGAGCTGGTTCGGGAGCTCTCGGAACGGGCGAGCAGGGTCCACAACCGCCAGGTGGAGCCGACGGAGGACAACATGCTGAAGATCACCTCGGACGGGCGGAAGATTGGGCTGGATCAGCGGCTGATCAACCCCCTGCTTCCCGACGACCCGAACAGCAAGGTCAACGTCTGCATGGAGAACGTCCTCAAAATCTGGAATGACACAAGAGAAGAGAAGCTGACGCAGCTCGTCTTCTGCGACTTCTCGACTCCGGGCAAAGACAAAAGCTTCAACGTCTATGACGACCTCAGGAAAAAGCTGATTGCCCGGGGCGTCCCGGAGGAGGAGATCGCGTTCATTCACGAGGCCGACACGGAGAAGAAAAAGGATCAGCTCTTCGCGAAGGTGCGGGGCGGCAGCGTCCGGGTACTGATGGGCTCCACACAGAAGATGGGGGCGGGGACGAACGTCCAGGATCGCCTAATTGCCATGCACGACCTGGACTGCCCGTGGCGGCCGGCGGACCTCGAACAGCGAGCCGGGCGCATCGTCCGGCAGGGGAACCGGAACCCGGAGGTGGATATCTACCGGTATGTCACGGAGAGTACGTTCGATGCCTATCTGTACCAGACCATCGAGAACAAGCAGAAGTTCATTTCACAGGTGATGACAAGCCGGACGCCGCTGCGGAGCTGCGAGGACGTGGACGAATCAGTCCTGAGCTATGCCGAGGTGAAGGCGCTCTGCATCGGGGATCCGAGGATCAAGGAGAAGATGGAGCTCGACGTCGATGTGGCGAAGCTGAAGCTGATGGAGTCGAGTTTCAACAACCAGCGATTTGCGCTGGAGGACAAGCTGCGCAAAGGTTTTCCTTGTGTCATAGCTCAGACGGAGCAGAATATCCAGTCGCTCGAAAAAGACGCGGCTGCGGTGGAAAGGACGCGAGGTCAGGATTTTTCCATCACGATCCTGGGCAAGACCTACGGGCTGGACGCCGAGGGGAAGCCGAGGAAGCAAGAGGCGGGAGAGGCGCTGCTGGCCGCAGCCCAGGCCCTTGGGAAGAACCAGGGGACGATTGGGGAGTATCGAGGGTTCAAAATGGGCTTTCACTACGATGCTGGCTTCAACAAGGTCTATCTGAACTTGACCGGAGTGGCCACACACAACATTGAGCTGGGCGAGAGTGTGATCGGCAACCTGACGCGCATCGAGAACGCCGTCGAGGGCATCCCCAAACGCCTTGGCGAGGCGCGGGAGAAGCTGGAGAGCCTCCACGAACAGGTACGGGCTGCGAGGGAGGAACTGGGAAAGGAGTTCCCCCATGCCCGAGAACTTCAGGAGAAGACCGCTCGGCTGGCCGAGCTGAATGTACTGCTCAGCATGGATAACGGCAAGGGCGGCGACCCGAAGGCGGCCCTGATCGATGCGGCCAAACGGAGCCTTGGGGGAGGAAAGAGCCTCGTGACCGACGCCATTCCGGGGAGACGGTATGTCGGGGACATCATCGGGATTTCCGAGACGCACGTCGTCCAGAGGATCGCACCGACGATGGGCATTATCCATGACAGGAGCCTTCTGAACGGGCTCGAGGCCGAGACCGAAGAGAGTTCCGGCGCCCTCCGGATCGCCTACGACAGGACGGGGCGGGTCGCGATGATGGAGAGGAAAGAACTGACGGAAAAAGCAAAAGAAGAAATTTGCTGCCGCTGAAAAGGAGGAAGGGTCATGATGTTGAAAAGCAGTACGGCGGAGGAATTGATGGAAATCCTGTGTGCTCCGGAACCGACCGACTTGCTTGAGCGGTTCGAGGCCGAAAGCGTCGAGGAGCCGGACGAGCTCCTTGTCGAGTTGTGGAGGAGGGATAAAGATGAGCGGTAAGACCGAGGAGAGGAGGGAGGCGTTTGCGGCTTCGGTGGTTCGCGCGCTTGAGAGCGATATCGTCCCCTGGGCACGGCCCGGCCTGCCCTCCGCGGCTCCCAGGAGCATGGTCTCGGACCGGCGGTATACCGGCCTGAACGCCATGTACCTCCTGGAGCGGATGGGTGCCGAGGGGTTTTCTGACCCCCGCTGGATAACGTACAGGGACGCCCGGTCGCAGGATCTCGACGTCCGGGCCGGGGAACGGGGCGTAAGCCTGGAACACTGGGAAAAGGGCCGGGACGGCACGTTGAGGGTGTACGGCTACAGGGTCTTCAATGTCCAGCAGCTGAACGCCAGGCTCCCGTTCGAGCCCCTTTCCCCGGACTTCGAGAAGGCCGACGGAATCCTTCGAAAGGCCGGTATCGGAACGCCTTCGGAGCGAAGCCCGGAGGCGTATCGGGATGCCTTCAGGACGCTTTCCGAAGAACGGGCGAATCGTCTTGCGGAAGTTCACACCCCGGAGCTCAGAGCCTTGCGGGCCAGCATCGCGGCCTCAACCCTCCTGCGCGAGGTGGGCATACTTGTCGAACAAGACCCGAACGCGCCGACGAAACAATGGGCGCAGAGCATCAGACGCAACCCTCGGGAGTTCTTCAGGGCGACACGGGACGCGGGCCATATCGTGGCCGAGCTTGTCGCGGAGCGGGAGACGGAACGGACTCGGGACGAAGCCAGGGGCGACAGGGAGACTGCCCAAAAAGCTCAGACCATTATCGAGAGCACGGCGCCCATTCCTCGAGGGGGAGCCGACCACAATCTTCCCAATGCCGACCTGGACAACGTTCAGGAGAACGTCATGGCCGCTCTCGATGAGGCTGCAACGGAGGTGAAGGTACTGCACGGCGCGGCGGCAGAGAAGGAAAGCGTCGCTTCCGAAGCGAAAAGCAAAGCGCTCGGTGCCGCCAAGGCCGTGTTGGGGCCTCGGGTCCTCGTCACGGACGCCCAGGCGGGCAAAAACTACAGGGGAAAAATCGTCGCCATGACCGACACCCACGCCATCCAGCGGATCTCGGAAAATCAGGCGGTGCTGCACGAGATCGGGAGCATGGCGCGGGAGGCCGCCCTGGAGGTCGGGAGCGACGTCTCCGTCACCCATCACAAAAACGGAAGGTCGACGGTGAAGACCAGATCCGAAGAACGGACCGAACAGGAGCGGCAGAACGAGAGGGAGGCACGGCGCTGATGCCTCGGAGCATCGTCAAAAGCAAAGCATTTTCCCTCAGACGTACCTCTCCGGGGCGGAGGCTCGGGACGGTTTGGGTCCTTCTGGTCGGATTCTGTCTGGCCATGCAGGCGGCCACGCAGTACATCGCGTGGTCGCTCGACTTCCACAGTGCGCTCGGCCCCCCGCTCCTGCAGGTTGCCGGTTGTCCGATATACCCATTTTATCGGGGGATGTACTGGCTTCGACTCCTGCTCGGTGACCCCGCCTCCGCGGAGCGGAACGTGACGCGGATGGGAATGCTGATTTTCGCGGGCGGATGTCTCGTCTCCATCTTTCTGGCGCGGCTCTGCCGGGGCAGGAGGCGCAATGCCGCCGAGGTCCTGCATGGGTCCGCGCATTGGGCTTCGACGAAGGAGGTCGTTGCGGCCGGACTGCTCTCCGAAAACAAAAAACCTCTGGATGAGGGTGTCGTCGTGGGCGGCATCGTCGTCGGCGGACTCCTGAAGAAAACCCTGATGCTGCGGCACAACGGAAAGGAGCACGTCCTCTGCTTCGCCCCGACGAGGAGCGGAAAGGGGATCAGTCTGGTCCTGCCCACGCTGCTGGACGGCTGGAGGCAGAGTGCCTTTATCCTGGACATCAAGGGCGAGAATTTCGCGTTGACGTCGGGCTACAGGAAGCGGGAGCTGGGACATAAGATCCTGCGGCTGGATTTCACGGACCCCACGGCGCTCGAAGAGCATACGGGGGCTACGTTCAACCCTCTGGAGGAGGTGCTTCCGGACTTTCGGTTCCGGGACGGAGTCCCTCCCGACCTCGAACGCGAACGGACCTTCGAGCTCATCCCCTCGGGAACGTACGTCGAGACGGCGACGATCCAGCAGATCGTGTCCATCGTCGTGGACCCGCACGGCAAGGGGCTGGAGGACCATTGGGCGAAGACGGCTTCATCCCTGATGCTCGGCTGCATCACGCATCTTCTGTACAAGTTTCGTCTCGAAGGTCGGGGGTGCCCCGGAATGGCCGACGTCCTCTCCGAGCTCTCGAGGCCGGGCGAGGAGTGGCAGGATGTGGTTCAGGCGTGGCAGTCCTATCCCCATCTGGGGATTCGGGCGATCTCCGACCGGAACGGGGAGGAAAAACTCATCCCGCTCGTGCATCCCATCGTCGCCGAGGAGGCCCAGACCATCCTCTCGAAGCCCGCAAAGGAGGCGGGAAGCGTCCTGTCGACCGTAGTGTCCAACCTGGCCCTGTTCCGGGATCCGGTCATCGCCCGGAATACCGGCAGGAGCAGTTTCCGTATCCGGGACCTGATGCACAACGACAGCCCCGTCAGCCTCTACCTGATCGTCAACCCGAACGACCAGCTTCGTCTGACGCCGTTGACGCGCCTCATCATCACGCAGATCGTCTTCAATCTGGCGCAGAAGATGGATTTTCGGGACGGCCGGAGCGTCGAGGGGTACCGGCACCGGCTGCTACTGCTCCTGGACGAGTTCCCTTCCCTGGGGCGCATGGAGCTCTTCGAAAGGGCTCTGGGCTTCATCGGTGGCTACGGCCTGAAGGCATATATCATCGTTCAGGACCTGTCACAGCTCTATAAGGCCTATACGAAAGAGGAATCCATCCGTGCAGGGTGCCACATCCAGGTCGCGTTCGCGCCCAACACACAGGAGACGGCGGAATATCTGTCCCGGATGCTGGGCCAGGTGACGGTCCCCGTCAAGAGGTACAGCGAAAGTGTGACGCAGGGAAAGAGGACGGTATCGGTCAGCCTCCACGAGGAGAAACGTGCGCTTTTGGACGACCAGGAGTGCCGCAGCATCCCCGGCCTGAAGAAGAACAGGGACGGCGATGTAACCGAGCCCGGCGACATGCTGATCCTGCCGACGGGGTTCCCGCCGATATACGGGCGGCAGACGCCCTATTTCATGGACGCCGAGATGGACCGCCGGTCGAGGATACCGGCCCCGGAGAAGAGCGATGTCCTTTTATAGGGGTTGTTGGGAAAGGTCCGAGGATCGTTACGGCGTGCTTCTGGTCATGGGATCGGCTCTCGTGGGGTACTTTTCCCTGACCTCGGGGGCACGATGGCCCGTCCTGATGCTGAGCGTCCCCGTCCTCTGGACCCTGGCGCCGTCGCGCACCGCCGCCTTCGGGGTCGCGTTCGCCTACACGCTCGCCGTTTCCCGCGGCCTCGCCCCGGGCGCTGCGGTCTTTCTCTCCGAGACCCATACCGCCGCCGACGGGATCGTCCTCTGGATTCTGATGTCGCTGGGGCCCTCCGTCCCGTTTCTCGTCTTCTGGCATGGAGGGCGTCTGGGCAAGTGCCTGGGGTTCCTGGCGGCCAATCTTGCGGCTTTCCTGTTGCCTCCGCTGGCCCTGGTGGGGATCATGGCTCCCTGGATGGGGGCCGGATGCCTGTTCCCCGGATGGGGATGGTGGGGGCTCCTCGCCCTGATGGGGATTTATTTCGCCTGTGCGCTCTTCCGCTCTTTTGCCTGCGGGTTCCTGCTGTTGCTTCTGCTGCTGGGCTGTCTGGGGTGGGCGGAGCTGAAGCCACCCCTCCTGCCGGAGGGCTTCATGACCGTCGACACCTCGTTCGGCCGAATGGGGAGCGGGAGCTTCGACTTCCGGAACGATTTCGACCGTGCCGGGATGGTCTTCCGGAGGTTGAAGGAACTGAACGTCGCCTCCTCGGATGCCGAGTATATCGTCCTGCCGGAGACGATTGCCGGACGGCTGAACGCAACGGGGCTGGCGCTTTGGCGGCGGGAACTGCGCCCGCTCCTGAGGCCCGGGCAAAAGGTTCTCCTCGGCGCCGAGCTCCCCACGGAGGGGGGGCGCAGGTACGACAACGTCGTCCTTCTGCTGAGTGACGACGCGGTTCTGTCCGTCAGGCAGCGGATCCCGGTGCCCTATTCCATGTATCGCCCCTTCTCGGGAACGGGCGCGAACCTGCACCTCTTCGACGAGCCGTCGGGAATCCTCCGGCTCCCCGACGGCCGAAAGGCGGCGGCGATCGTCTGTTATGAAGGGCACCTGTCCCTGCCCTGCCTGCTCTCTTTCCTTCATGGTCCCGAGCTGCTCTTGTGGGTGGGCAACCAGTGGTGGTGCCGGGACACCTCGCTTCCCTTGATCCAGGAGCGCAGCGTGTGGCTGTGGGCACAGCTGTTCGGGCTCCCCGTTGCCGCCTCGCGGAATCGGTAGTTTTCTGATGGGCCTGAGAGACTTGAGGATTGATATAATGACGGTAAAGAACGATATTCTCGTCAATTATTTCCTGATAATTTCCCTTTCTGTCGGGAGGTCATGATGACTTCGGATGCTCTTCAGCTCTACCTGGAAGAGATCGGCAAGATCCCCTTATTGACGGATTCCGAGGTCATCGAGCTTGCACGGCGTCTCGAGGAGGGGGACCACGACGCGCGGCAAAGGCTCGTGAACGCCAACCTGCGCCTTGTGGTCGCCATCGCGAAGCGCTATCAGGGTCGGGGCGTCCTGCTGGAGGATCTCGTCCAGGAGGGTAATCTCGGGCTGATTCGCGCCGTGGAGCGGTTCGACTACCGGCGTGGCTTCAGGTTCAGCACTTACGCCGCCTGGTGGATTCGCCACAGGATAACGCGGGCGATAGCCAATCAGGGCCGGACGATCCGTCTCCCCGTGCATGTCGTCGATCTCGTCAACAAAATGTCCCGGGTGAGCGCCGGTCTGACGCAAACCCTGGGACGGGAGCCCGACGACAGGGAGGTCGCGGACGCGATGGGGCTCTCCGTCGAGGAGCTTCTGGAGATACGGGCGACGGCATCGGCCCCCCTGTCCCTGGAGATGCCTCTGGACGGGGACGAGGGCGATGAGGACGAGATGGGCGATCTGCTGGAATCCCGTGCCGTCGGACGGCCGGACGAGAGGCTGGCCGACAGGATGCTGCGGGAGCGGGTCCGCGAGACGATGGAGACGCTTCCTCTCCGCGAGCGCGAGGTCGTGGCCCGCCGTTTCGGCATCGGCACCCGTCGGTACACGCTCGAGGAGCTCGAGGCCGAGTTCGGCATCCCTTGTGAAAGGCTCTCTCAAATCGAGGCACAGGCTCTGCGCAAACTGAGCCATCCCAGCCGTGGGCTGAAATCACTGCAAGACACATAAAATCGAAGAGGGCTTCGAGCGATCCGTATCCACCCGTTCGTCGATACGGGGTGAAAACGCCGAAAATCCAGGAGACGAAACGTAACCTTACAATGGAAAATTCTTCTGAAGACGGAAATTATCTGTTGCGCATGTTCCTGACGTTCGGGGAGATGCGCTTTCCTTTTTTATGGCGGTAGACGTATTCGCACAGGGTGTGTTCCGAGATCTCGAATCCATAGTGCTCCCTCAGGAACCGGACCTGTTCTTTTCTGCTCCGTATCCCCCCGGCCTCCAGTTTTTCGAGACACCCGAAGAGGTCCTCGGGATCGACGTTCCCGTCCAGGCCGAATCCCTTGCAGGTCAGGTTGTTGAAGAACTCGCAGTCGAGACAGCCGAACTTCATTCCGGCTATTTCGGGAGTGGGGGCCGCGACGGGTTCGAACAGCCCGAACGGGCAACGGAAGAGAAATTCCTTTTCTCCTGCCCATTGGGAGAGGAGCTGCCTGCCGATCCTCAGCGCGCGGCAGATCCGGTCGCAGGCCGTCCCGTTCTCCATCTCCTCCCCGGCGATCCGGGCCAGTACCTTGCGGTACTCCGTCTCGTCCCTTTCCCTGAAATCGTTCAGGAGCTTTTCCCGAATTCCCTGGATTGCCATCAGCTCCTGTATTGTCTGATCCTTCCTGAACAGAGCCGCGTCGGACTCCAGGAGCTTCCTGCGCAGTTCCACGGCTTCCTTCTGCAGGACTGCCGGAGCAAAGGCGAGAACTCCAACCGCAGAGCCCCCTGACCCGAGCAGCGATTCCGCGTCGATGCCGGTCAGGGCCGAGATGCTTTCGAAGATCTCCATGCTGGGCCTTCGTTCCCCGTTTTCGAGCTTCACGTAGTAGGTGTGGGAGACGCAGAGAAGTTCGGCAACCTCCTTCCTCGTCAGGCGATTTTGTTGGCGCCAGGCTTTCAGCAGAGCGTGATTGAAGGGCATCGTAAACCTCCTATGCACAAGGTCGTTTCGGCAGGAAGCGCTCAATAGCCCTCTTTTTCGTTTTTACGGTTTTTTGGAAAAAGGCTCAAAAGCCCCAAAAGCCCGGAGTTTTCGACATGTTCTCTCTTTCGGCTGCCGCATGGGCGTTGACAGGGTTTGGCGGAAGCGTACAAGTCCGGTTCGCGTTCTTGCGGAAGAACTTGCGGAAGAACGCACCTCCTCCTGTAACCATTGTAATGGAGGTATCGGAGGAAAATTTGCCGTACCATATTTTTTTGCGTCGAAGAGGTTCCCGTTGTTTTCTAAAAAGGCGGTCCATACGGGAATCGACAGGCGTCTTTGTACAAATGGGGTATGACGCCGAGGTACAGGCGGTACCCGCTCCGGAGTCCCTTCCCTGTCCCATCGCTTCTCTCGTTCCCCGCATCGGACCTCCATGTCCGCACGGGCCGCAGCGGGGCCGATTTGTCCTTTTCGAGGTGCTCTCTGCCGCCTGCCGGCTCAAAAACGCGGAAAAACGCCGCTATCCTGAGAACGAAACGCGGGCAAAATCGCCACCCCATACGAGGGAAAGGACTGTGTTGACTTGAGTCTGGAGACCGTGGAGCAGCAGGAACGGCTGTACGGAAAACTGCGGCGTGAGCTGGGGGCCGACGTGATGGACGCCCTGGAGGACAAGCGGACGCTCGAGATCTGCGTGAACGCCGACGGCCGCATCTGGGTCGAACGGAAGGGCGAACGTCTCCGGGACGTCGGCAGGTCGCTCTCCTCCGCGAAGCGGCTGGCTGCGCTCGGTACCATCGCGGCCATGCTCGGCACGGAGGTGAACGAGGCTGCGCCGATCCTGGAGGGACGGCTGCCCCTGGACGGTTCCCGCGTCGAAGGGGCCGTCCCGCCGGTGAGCCCGGACGGCCCCTCGATGAGCATTCGCAAGCACGCCTCGGCGGTCTACCCTCTTTCGCGCTACATCGAGGAGGGGCGGATTCCCGAGAGGCATGCGGATTATCTTCGGGAGTGCATGCGAACCAACCGCAACATCCTGGTGGCGGGCGGCACCAGCTCGGGCAAGACGACCTTCGCGAACGCCCTCATCCGGGAACTGCTGGAGATAGCCCCCGAGGACCGGCTCGTCGTCATGGAGGACACGGTGGAGCTCCAGTGCGCGACGACGAACAAGCAGCGCTTGGTGACCAGCGAGGGCGTGTCGATGCAAAAGCTTCTCAAGACGGCGATGCGGTACCGGCCGGACCGGATCATCGTGGGCGAGGTGCGGGGGAAGGAGGCCCTGGACCTGTTGAAGAGCTGGAATACGGGGCACCCCGGCGGGCTGGCGACCGTCCACGCCAACAGCGCGCCTTCGGCCCTGATCCGCCTCGAGCAGCTGATCCTCGAGACGAGTCAAAATCCCATGAGCACGTTGATTGCGGAGGCCGTCGACGTGGTCGTGTTTATGGATAAACGCGGAAAGGCGGGAAGACAGGTGACGGAGATTATCGAGGTCACGGGATTCCGGGAGGGGAGGTATGTCTACGACTGCATCTACGACAGGAGTGGGACGAAAGACAATTTGAGATCGAAGGAGACGGGAATCGAATGAACAAGAGAAGAATCGTAGTTTTAGCGGGCCTGCTGGTCCTGGCGGCACTCTGCGGTGCGGCGGACGCGAACACGTCGAACGTCCTGCCCTGGGACGGCACGATGAAGATCATCGCGGACTCCCTCACAGGGCCTGTCGTCTATGCCCTCGGGCTTCTTTTCATCGTCGCGGGCTTCGTCGGCGTGGCCTTCGCCGGGGCCGAGATGAGCGGCTGGATCCGCTGGGTGTCGATAGCGGCCATCCTTCTGGGGATGGTGGGAGCGGCTCCGAACGTCCTGAACACCTTCGGGGTGAAGACGTTCCTGGTGCCCTGAGGTTCTGCGGGAGATGGAAGGGAACCTCCGGGTCGTCCCCATCCACCGGAGCCTGACGCGTCCGCTGCTGGTGATGGGGTGCGAGAGATTCCTGTTCCTCATGCTGGGCATGGTGTCCACGCTGCTGGGGTTCAGCGGAATCTCGGGGAGCAGTCTCCCCAAGCTGATTGCCGGATTCGTCGTCTTTTTCGCCGGTCGTGAGCTCCTGGTGCACATGGCGAAGAAGGACCCCTGCATGTCGGACATCTTTCGGCGCAACTTCCGGTACCGGGCCGAGTATCCGGCGTGCAGCACGGTGGGATGCCATGACATCCCGACGGCGAAACGATGGTAGTGCCGGGAGGGCGACGCCCTCCCGGCGTTTTCGAGAGGTGAACGATGAGCGTCGTACATGCCATGAAGACCCGGCAGGAACTGGGATTTTCCGAGTACCTGCCCTATCGCACGCTTGTGACCGAGAGCGTCGTCGAGCTCAAGAACGGCGCTCTGCTGGCGGGGTTCCGGTACACGGGGCCGGACCTGGAGTCCGCCACCAAAGAGGAGATGGAAGCTCTTTCCGCCTATATCGGCCGGGCTTTCCTGCGTTTCGGGAAGGGCTGGATGGTCCACGTGGAGATGCTGCGCAAGGCGGCGGGCGGCTACCCCGAGGGGGACTTCGAGGAACCGACGAACCTGCTGATCGACCTGGAGCGGTACGCGTACCATCAGGCGGAGGGCGGGCATTTCGAGACCCGCCTGGCGATCTTCTTCACCTACCTGCCGCCGCTCCTGGAGCGCTCCGGGAAGCTCCGCAAGGCTCTGAACTTCGTCCTGGGCGAGAGCGACGAGGAGCAGGAGCGGGTATTCGACAAAAACCTGGAGGCTTTCGAGGACAAGCTCGCCGAGTTCGAGAACGTCCTGACCGCGAGCAAGCAGATCCGGCTCGCAAGAATGGGACTGGCTCCGGAGACGATGGACGGGGAGATCGTCCCGGTCTCGGAGCTGCTCCAGGCCCTGAACACCATCGTGAACGGGCGATGGCATCCGGTGCGCGTGCCGTTGCCCGCTCCGACCTACCTGGACACCATGCTGGCCAGGGACATGCTTGTCGGCAGCCCGCTCGTCTACGACAACCAATACGTGCTTCCCGTGTCCGTGATGGAGTACCCCCAGGGCAGCTTTCCCGGGATCCTTCACGCCCTGGCGCTGCTGCCCTTCGAGCTGCGCTGGAGCAACCGCTTCATCTTCACGGACCACAACGACGCGAGCGGTACTCTGTCGAGGCTGCGGAAGCGCTGGATGCAGAAGATCAAGGGGTTCGTCGCTCAGGTCTTCAACGTGACCAATGCGCCGGTGAACCTGGACGCCGCCTCGATGGTGAACGACATCGACGAGGCGGCGCAGCCCCTGGATTCCGGCATCCTAGCCTACGGGCACCACACCTCCGTGATCCTCGTGCGCGGCCCGGACTCGGAGACGGTGCATGCGCACGCCCGGGAGGCCATAAAAGCCTGCGAGTTCCGGGGATTCTCGGCAAGGGCCGAGAACCGCAACGGCATGGAGGCGTTTCTGGGGTCCCTGCCGGGCAACGGCTACGAGAACGTCCGCCGTCCCATGATCAGTACCCTGAACTTCTCCGACATCATGGAGTCGACGACGGACTGGACGGGCGAGCCGTACTGCCCCTCCGCACATTTCCCACCCCGGAGCCCCGCGCTTCTGCAGGCGGCCACCATCGGCTCTACCCCCTTCAGGCTGAACCTCCACGACGGCGATGTCGGGCACACCCTGGTCCTGGGGCCGACGGGCTCGGGGAAGTCGACCCTGCTGGCCCTCATCGCCTCGCAGTTCGAACGATACCGGGACGCCCGAATCTTCGCATTCGACAAGGGGTATTCGATGTTCCCCCTCGTCTCCTCCTGCCTGGACGCTGCGCACTACGACATCGGCGCGGACGGGGACGGCCTGCGTTTCTGCCCGCTGGCGTCCCTGGATACGCCGTCGGAGCGTCAGGCCGCCCAGGAGTGGCTGGAGGCGGCCGTCGTGCTCTCGCAGGACTCGCCCCCGAGCCCGGCGCAGCGGGAGCTGATCCACGCGGCGCTCGTCAACCTGGCGGACACGACGAAGGCCCCCTCCGAGAGGACCCTGACGCACTTCTGCGGGACCGTGCAGGACTCCGGGCTCCGCAGGCTGCTGCAATACTACACGGGCGACCGGCCCGGCGGGCTGCTTCTGGATGGGGAGAGCAACGACGTCCGATATCGGAACTTTACGGTCTTCGAGCTGGACCGGGTCTGGAACCTGGACAAGAAGCTGGTCATGCCGATCTTCCTCTTCCTGTTCCGCGAGATCGAGAAGCGGCTGGACGCTACGGTGGAGGGCAGATACAACCCCCCGACCCTGATCGTCATCGACGAGGCCTGGACCGCGCTCTCGCACGAGATGTTCCAGGCGAAGATCCAGGAATGGCTCCTGACGCTGAGGAAGAAGAACGCCGCCGTCGTGATGGCCACGCAGAACCTGAGCCATATCGTCGATTCCCCCATAAGGCAGACCATCCTGGACTCCTGCTTCACCCGCATCCTCCTGCCCAACCCCGGCGCGCGGAACGAGGACATGAGGGCGCTGTACATGGGGTACCTGGGGCTGAACGCCAAGCAGGTCGACCTCATCGCCTCGGCGGTGATGAAGCGGCACTACTACTATGCGGCGCCGAATTCGAGGAACTACCGGCTGTTCGACCTCGGGCTCCGGGACGTGGCCCTGTCCTTCGTCGGAGCCACGGGCAAGGACGACCTGAAGGCCATACGCGCCCTGCAGGCGGAGCACGGAAAGCTCTGGCCCGGATACTGGCTCCGGGCACGGGGACAGGAGTCCGCGGGAATCCTCTGGGAGGAGCGGTACCGCGAACGGGAGGAGAGGGAGGAGGCACGTCGGTCCCATGAAGGATAGCCGGTTCCGCATCGAGGGGAAACTGAAGGCGGCCGTGCGGACGATGTTCCGCACGGGGCGCTCGGCACGGTACATCCTGCGGTACCTGCACGATTCGAGGAAGGAGTATCGCGCCATCGAACTTGCGGACGTGGAGAAGCTGGCCGTCCCCAGGGAGGTGAGCCTGGTTCATGGCCGTCCCGTGGCCCGGCTTCCGCTGCCGGTCGGGTTCAGGAGAAAGGTCCGTACGCTCGTCGACCTGGAGGGGCCGGAGAACGCCCTGAGGACCCTTCGGGACGACGGGTACACGGAATTGAGGCTTGAGGACATCGCGTATCTGAGGAAAGCGAAACGGAGGGAGAAGAAACGATGAGGAGGATCAGAATTTTTGCGATGCTGCTCCTGACCGCCTACGGCTGCACGACGTTCGCGATGGCGGGAGGCGGGCTGAGCGGAGGGGCCACCGAGTTCACGCAGCAGCTGAACAACGCCGAGCTGGTCAAGGCGATAGAGAAGGCCCAGGAACAGATAAAGTTTCTGGAGGACCAGCTCCGAACGCTGGACAACGTCCTGAGCCTGGCCGACATCGACAACATGCTTCAGGGGCCGATGCAGATCTATTCGAAGGTGACGGGAATCTACAGAAGGGTCAAGGGCATTCTGGACAAGACCAAGGGGCTCACCTACACGGTCGCGAACCTCGACGAGGAGCTCAAGAGGCGGTTCAAGAGCTACGGCGACATGGCGATGGCCAGCAACCGGGACTTCGCGGAGGAGAGCCGCTCGATAGCGGAGACTCAGATGGAGACGGTGCGCTCCACGCTGAAGGGGATCCATGTCGCCTGGGACCAGTTCCAGGACGACACGAAGACCCTGGAGCAGATCCAGGACATCGCCAGAAGCGCCAGGGGGCGCAACCAGATCGAGCAGGCGGGGAACCAGCTTCTGGGTTTCCTTGGAGAGGAGCTGATGCGGCTGCGGCAGATGACGATGATGCAGGCGCAGATGGCCGGGGTAGCTCTGGAAGCCGAGCGGGCGAAGGAGGACGCCCGGCAGAAACGCCTGGAGGCTTTTTTCAAGCCTGCTTCTCCTTCCGATGTCAAAGGCCCCGCCTTCGAGAGCCTGGCGGACCTCTTTTAGAGGCGGCATGAGGACTTTACGTATCGCCGGGGTGGCGGCCGGGATTCTTTTCATCGTGCTCTTCGCCACTCCTGCTCTGGCGTCCGTGGCGGACGAGGCCCTGATCGAGCTGTTCTCGGAGATCGGGATGGCGACCCGGGACTGGATGAAGAAGGCGGCGGAGTACACGATGAAGATCCTGTGGTTCTCCTCGCTGATCGCCTTTGCCCTCGGCTGCAAAGACCTTCTCCTGAGCGGCGGGGTCACGCTGGATGCCGTCCTGGCGCTGCTCGTCCGGTACGCCCTGTGGGTCGGCATCTCCGTCTGGATCCTCGAGCGGCCCGAGATCCTGATGC
>NZ_CAUUWA010000031.1 GCF_963548695.1 uncultured Fretibacterium sp. | reverse complement strand
GAGCCGTGTCGGTCGCTTAGGGGCTTCATCAGGGGGCAAAGCCCCCATGTTAATTATTAGGGAAGCGCTGGAGATTTTTGCCTATAGATGTTTTGCATATTCCCCTTTGGCAAAATATGCATTTTTGTTTTAATCAGCGCTTCCCTGAATTTTTTGCAGAACGTCCCGCGCCTCGCCGAAGAGCCGCTCGACGATCCGGCGTGCGGGCAGGATATCGTTCACCATCGCCGCGGACTGCCCCGACATCAGGGACCCCCAGTCGGTGTCGCCGTCCACGACCGCGCTGCGCAGGCGTCCCGTGCCGAGCTTCTCGATCTCCTCCAGAGGCGCCAGACGCGCGTCCAGTTTGTCGAACTCCGCGGTCAGCTTGTTGCGCAGGCATCGGACGGGATGCCCCGTGCGCTGGCCCGTCACCGAGGTGCTCCGATCCCGGGCGTCCAGGACCGCCTGTTTGAAGTTTTGGTGCACGGTGCACTCCGTGCAGCAGATGAAGCGCGTCCCCAGCTGCACGCCCTCGGCCCCCAGGGCGAAGGCGGCGGCGACCCCGCGCCCGTCCGCGATGCCGCCGGCGGCGATAACGGGGATCTTGACGGCCCCCGCGATCTGCGGCACCAGAACCATCGTCGTCAGCTCCCCGATATGTCCCCCGGCCTCCATGCCCTCCGCCACGACGGCGTCCGCCCCCTGCTTCTCGACGCGGCGCGCCTGCGAGACGGACGCGACGACCGGGACGACGATCGTCCCCAGCGGCTTCAGGCGCTCCAGCACCTTTCCGGGGCTGCCCGCCCCGGTCGTGACGATCGGAAGCCTGTGTCTGGCCGCCAGTTCCAGGGCGTCCGACGCCGTCGGGGACATCAGCATGATGTTGAGCCCAAAGGGTCGGTCCGTCAGGCCCTTCGCCTTGAGGATCTCCTGATCCAGGATCTCCGGCGGGGTCGCCGCCGCGGCGATGACTCCGATGCCGCCGGCATTGCTCACGGCCGCCGCCAGGGCGGCATCGGCCACCCAGGCCATGCCCCCCTGCAGAAGCGGATATTCCGTCCCCAGCAACTTGCATACGCGGTTGTTTACGATCATGAAATCCCTTCACCTCGATCCAGGGGACAGGCCCCTTTTAGCGAAAAAATCAGTGCAGTTCCTTGCCCAGCTCCTCACGGATCTGCTCCACGCCGTCCCCGGCGATGAAGTTCCGGGCGGCCGAAAGCGCCCCCAGGACGGCCGGGGCCCTCGAGCGGCCGTGGGCCTTGATGACCGTACCCTTTACCCCCAACAGAGGGGTCCCCCCGTACCTTTCGTAGTTGAAGCGTGCCCAGAGCGCCTTGACCATGGGGACCATGAAGAGCATCCCGAGCTTCGGGAGGATGCGCCGCCCCATCTCCTGGCCGATGATGGACTTGGCCCCATGCATGAGCCCCTCGCCGAACTTGAGGATCACGTTGCCCATGAAGCCGTCGCAGACCACCACGTCCGCATGCCCCCAGGCGATGTCGTCGCCCTCGACGTACCCCTTGAAGTTGAGGGAACTCTCCGCGATCAGGGCGCGCGCCCCAGCCACGGACTCGTCGCCCTTGATCTCCTCCGTGCCGTTCGAGAGGAGCGCCACCTCGGGGTTCCGCACGCCCAGGATCTTCATGGAATAGACGCTGCCCATCAGGGCGAACTGGTAGAGGTTCTCCGGCTTGCAACGCACATTGGCCCCGACGTCCAGCAGAAAGGTGCAGCGCTCGATGGTCGGCAGGGGCGCACCCAGGGCCGGGCGGTCGATGCCCGCCAGACGCCCCACCACCAACACCCCCCCCGCGACGATCGCACCGGTGTTCCCGGCGGAGACGCAGCCCTGAGCCTCTCCACCGCGC
This sequence comes from uncultured Fretibacterium sp., assembly GCF_963548695.1. Classification (NCBI taxonomy): domain Bacteria; kingdom Thermotogati; phylum Synergistota; class Synergistia; order Synergistales; family Aminobacteriaceae; genus Fretibacterium; species uncultured Fretibacterium sp. Next base: position 27,049 of record NZ_CAUUWA010000031.1, on the reverse strand, counting down.
ACCATCTCCATCGCGACGCGCAGGCTGGAGTTCCGCTTCCTGCGGATGGCGACGGCAGGCTGCTCATCCATCTCGATGATCTCGGGAGCGTGGACGACCCCAAGCCGCGCCCGCACCTCCGAGGACGCGGCCTCGAGATGCGGGAGGATCCTCCCCTCGTCCCCCGTCAGCACAACCTCCAGGTCGGGAAAGGCTTTACAGGCATCTATCGCCCCCTTGCAGATCTCGTGCGGGGCATTGTCCCCCCCCATCGCATCCAGAGCTACGGTCATTTTCTTCATTATATGGACACAATCCCCTTAAGAAGGATTTTTTGTTTCGCCTTGGGTCCGCCCCGCATTCCGGGGACGAACGGAACGAAGGAAACTTACAACGGGACATCCGGCGGCGCCTCGCGTCTTTTACGGATTCGAGAGTGGGCGCACGGACGCTCCCCTTCTCAGCTATCCCGAACCTCGACGATGAAGCGCCCGACAAAGATCTCCTTGTCCCCCACCCGGGTACGGACGCTGACGATGCGCCGCCCGTCGCGGCCCACCCCCATCTTGGCCCGGGCGATCAGGGTATCGCCCACAAGGGCGTGTCCCTTGTACTCCCCCCGCATGGAATCCACGATGACGACCTCGGCCTCCACCGCGGCGACCGCTATCGAGCTGGCCTGGGCATAGATGTAGTGATCCCAGATGATGTCCGTGGATCGGAAGGCCATCTCCCGCGTGGTGCGCAGGACGGAGAGCGCCCAGCGGTCGGGCTCCAGCTCCAGCAGCTCCCCCACGATCTCGCTTCGGCTCAGGGAGCGCAGTTTGCTGTTCGCCTGCTGCGCCATGCAGCGCACTCGCTCGCGCAGCTCCGGGACGCCCATCAGGGCGCGGTCCAGACGCACCGTGCTGACGCTCACGCCCAGCGTGGCCGCGAGCTCCCGGTCCGTAGCCATCGGATTCCCCTCGATAATCCTGGCAAGGCGCTCCTGGCGAAGCTTTTTGGTGAGCCTGGCAAATTTGGCGATCTTAATGTTTTTCGTGCTTTCCGCGGTCTCGATGGCAGACGCCCCCGTTTCGGGATACCCCGCTCCTTCGACAGACAGATTCAATTTTCCCCACAGGTCCTTATCCCCCCGATACGGGCCGGGGACAAGAGCCGAAGCCGGACTTAGCACCAGGTATCAACAGCTGTTACGCTGACCTGAGTTGCAGTATAGGGGCGCCGGGCCCGATCGTCAAGAGCCGAACGACGATCCGATCTTCGCGGCGTTCGATCGGGGAAAGGGAACCCTGAGATTCGACGTATTTCAGTCCCGGCAGAGACCGTTTCGAGGGACGTGGCGCCCGACTACGGTACACGAGGCAATTTACGTCATCAATACGATGGGACCATTGTCCCGAAAGATTGCCCCGCAACGACTCCGGCCTGCCTATCCCCTCATACGCGCTGCGCTCTATATCCCGGATCAGATCGTTTTATCCTTTCCTTTCCGCTTGCAGGGCTTCGCGACCACTTGGAAAGCCGCGTGGCGGCCCTTTGCTATAATGGCCTCGGGGCGGAGTACGAGAGGGATGAGGCCGACTTGAGGGGCTCAATGTCCGAGTACGAGGGCATCGCCTCCATCGTGCGACGGACGTGTGACGGATGCTGGGACTGGATTTCACGCACGAACAGATCGCCCAGGCGACCGGCCTCTCACCGAACGCGATCGAGGCGCTGAGGGACAATCGGCCCTGAACTACGCTCAACATCCACCGCTCAATATCTACGCAGCACAGGTCCATGGACAGGTTGACCGGGTATTTTCTCTACATAAAGCATAAAGTAAATATGCAAAGCTTCTAAAGGCGAAAATCGCCAGCGTTTTCCTGAAAAATTAACATCCCCTCACGCCGCTATCCTAAGACTGGCGGCCCGCAAGTAAAGCAAGCAGCTGCCGGAAGACCCTCCTAATTGTTGTTGCCAACTCCGAAATATGTTGATAAACTTGGACCGAGGTGAGACGCTTTGAGACGAGATCTGGAAGAGTGGCTGAAGGGGAACTCCGAAAAATTAAAGAAGCTGGAGGCGTCCGGAAAATACTCCGGCCTGCCGGTCGTTCGTCTTGCAGCATCCTCCAAAGCCTCCTTCAAGCCCACCCCCGAGGACTCCACGAGATTCCAGACCAGCGGAGTTTCTCCGAAACCCGAGGGGAAACCGGCTGTCGGATCCAACGATCTTCCCGTGCTCCGTCAGGAGGAAACTTCACTTCGTCATGAGGAAGCTTTCCCTCCCACCACTCGAAACGGAGGCCCCGTTTCCACGTCATCCCCTCCTTCACCTCCCTTCCAGGAGCCTGCCGAACCTCCGCTCACCCCCTTGGAGGAAGTTGTCCGCCCCAGGCCTGACGAGTTCGCTGTCACTACGGAGCGAGAGGGACAGGAAGCTCCCTCCACCGGGGAGGAACTTACGTTTCGGAAGCAAGAGGGAAAAAAGGACGAGGCGCCTCCTCCGATGGATGACTTGAACGACGGGGAGGACGGGCCTCCTGAGGGAGCCGGCAGGGATCCCCTGTCCGACGCCCCACCCCAGGAGGCCCCCGAGCAGAGGACCGTACCCTCGGAGTCGCCTCTTTCCAGGATGGAGACGGACGCAATTCCAAAGTCTGCAGGCCGTGAACCCGACCGTGACACCCAAATTGCCGAGCGCCTGCGCCGCGTCACCCAGATGAGGAGGGCTGCAGTGGAGGCTGCGCGTCTCGCGCAGGCCCCGCAGCAGCGCCGGATAAGGCTCACCGTGCTCTGCACTGTCGCAATCTTGGTGCTGGGGACGATCTTCGCCCTGTATCGCTATATCCAGAACAATTCTCAAGGAGCCATCGCCCAGGAGGCACGGGCCCTCTACGAGGAGGAGCGCTATGACGAGGCCATGGCCTCCTATCAGCGGGGCTTCGATCGCTACCCCGATTCCCGGGAGTTCCTGTTGGGCCTGGCGCGCTCCTCCGCGAGGGCCGGACAGTCGGACCAGGCGCTGACGGCGTGGCGCCTTTACCTCAATCAGATCCTTGAGGAGGAGAAGCCCGACCGAGCTCAGGCACTCTACGAGATTGGCCGCCTTTATGCGCTGAAGAAAGCCCCGGACAAGGCGATAGAACACCTGATCCAATCCTCGAACCTGGACCCGACTCGCTACGACACGTACTTCGTCCTGGGACGCCTGCTAGAGGAGCAGAACAGGCCAGCGGAGGCATTGAACGCCTATCGCCGCGCCCTGGAGCTTCGCCCCTCATCCCAGGAGGCCCTAGATGCCATGAAACGCGTTGCGGGGCTGGTCGTTGACCAGCCGCCCCCGGCACAGGGGCCGGATCGGGAATATAAGAAGCACCTCGAGGTGGGGACCGTGGCCCTGAACCTGAAACGCTATGACGACGCCCTGTCCCACTTCAATCAGGCCCTGACAATCAAAAGCGACGACGAACGCCCCTGGTTGGGGGTCGCTGGCGTTTACCAGGGCAAGGGCAACGATGCCGAGGCCCTGAGTTTTCTGCAGGACGCCCAAAAACTCATTCCCGGCAGCGTGACTATCGAGGCGAAGATCGACGAGCTGAAACAGGAGCTGGAACAAAAGGAGGAGGCTGCAGCGCTCTCCCCTGCGAAGCGTAGGAGGAAATCCGTCGGGAAATAAGGAAACAAAGCAGGGAAACGCTGATTAAACCGAGGGCACATATCGGTCCGAGGGGGACCGGTCCCAAACGACACCAAGGGGGAGACGGCGAATGACAAGGTTGACGTCAAATCCGTTCGAGGCCGCCCAAATTGAAGCCCGCGAGGCCTTGGCGAATACGGTGACCAAGGCATTGAGCAAGAAGGGCTACGAGGCCGTTTTTGCTCCTACGAAGGAGGACGCCTTGGCGAAGGTGCTGGAGCTGATCCCGGAGGGCGCCGTCGTCGGCGTTCCGGGCACGGTGACGATCCGGGAGATCGGGGCCATGGAAAAGCTCACCGAGCGGGGCTGCACGATCCGCCATCACTGGGACCCGAGCCTCACCCCGGAGGAGCGGATGCAGACCCTGATGGACGAGTACTGCGCGGACTACTTCCTCACCAGCGCCAACGCGGTCACCCGGGACGGGATGATCGTGAATATCGACGGCAACGGAAACCGGGTCAGCGCTATGGCCTGGGGGCGCAACGTCCTGATCTTCGTCATCGGGGTCAACAAGGTCGCGGGCTCGCTGGAGGAGGCCATAAACCGCGCCCGGACCGCGACGCCCCCCAACGTTCTCCGGCTGAATGGAAACACACCCTGCGTCCGGACGGGCCATTGCGTCGATTGCGATTCCCCGTCCCGTGTCTGCCGAGCGCTCCTCATTCTGGAGCGCCCGACCATGGGGAGAAGGACGCACGTCATCATGGTTGGGGAGAGCCTGGGGTACTGATCTCCGCTCCCCCGTATAAAACCGGGCCGTCCGTCCGGCAGAGAGGAAAGACAGGCATCATGCAAAACCGAGACAAGATAGCTCTCATCCTGGCCGGGGGGCAGATCGCCCATCGCAGGGAGGGAAGCGCCAGGGAAAGAATTCCTCTGAAGTGGGAGGAGCTGAAGACGTTCCTCCCTGAGGAGCTTCACGAGGAGATTGCACCGCAGGAGTGGAGCTTTCAGCCGCTCTCGCACTATACGCTGCGGATGTGCAGCGATCTCGTCCAGCTGGCCGCCTCCCAGGTCAAGGAGGGGGCCAAGGGTGTTGTTGTAACCTGCGGCACGCAGGCCCTGACGGAACTGGCCTACTTCGCGGACCTCGTCTGGAGTTTTCCGCAGCCCCTCGTCTTCACGGCGTCCATCTTCAACGCGGGGGTTCCTGGCAGCGAGACCGCCCTGCACCTCGCCCAATCCATCCAGGCGGCCCTCTCCGAGGCCTGTTGGGGACAGGGGGCTATCGTCTGCGTCCAGGACGCGCTCTACGCGGCCGCCGACACTATCCATTTCTCCAACTCCAGCCGCTCCGGGTTCCTCTCCTTCCCCAGCGGCCCGCTGAGCACCTTCTCCGAGCCCTCAGGGGACCTGATCCCCCTGAGGTCCCCCAGGCGCGGCAAGATCCTGGACGTCGAGACCGTACCTGCGCGCGTCATCGAGATCGTCGACGCCTCGCTGGGCGGAGGGGACGTCATCCTGAACGCCCTGCTGGACAAGCGCATCGAGGAGGTGGAGGGGCTCGTCGTCGCCGGGTTCGGCAACGGGGAGGTCCCCCCTTCCTGGGTCCCGCTCCTCCGGAAAATCCTCCGTACCGACACACCCGTAGTCCTGACCTCCCGCTGCCCCGCCGGTTGCGTCCAGACCTATACCGACTTCGAGGGCAGCGCCGCGCACCTCCTGGAGATAGGGCTGCTCAGCGGCGGCGGCCTCTCGCCCCTCCAGGCCCGCATCCGCCTCGCCCTCGCCCTGGGCTCCGGCCTCAAGGGCAAGGACTTGAGCGACTACCTGCAGGACTCGTGACATGGCCCTCATCGCCATCATAGGCCGTCCCAACGTCGGCAAGTCCTCCCTGTTCAACCGCCTGATCGGACGCCGGGAGGCCATCGTCGACGACACGCCCGGCGTCACCCGGGACCGCATCTACGGTTCGGCGGAGTGGCGCGGAAAAACCTTTTACGTCGTGGACACGGGGGGCATCCTCGGCGAGGAAAGCGCCTTCAGCGCGGGGATCGAGGCCCATGTCAACGAGGCCATATCGGAGTGCGACGTTCTCCTGATGGTCGTCGACGGGCACGTGGGGATCACCGCGGCCGACGAGAGCGTGGCGCACCTGCTGCGCCGCAGCCGAAAGCCCGTCGTGGTCGTCGTCAACAAGATGGACGACCTCAAGCACGAGGTGCACGTCGCGGATGCCTACTCCCTGGGGTTCGAGCACGTGGTGGGGGTCAGCGCCCTCCACAAGCGTAACCTGGAGGACCTGCTGGACCTGCTTGCCGGCCTGCTGCCGGAGGAGGCGGAACAGCCCCGGGACGAGGACGAGATCCGCCTTGCCATCGTGGGGAAGCCCAACGTGGGAAAGTCCAGCCTGCTGAACCGCCTGGCGGGCGCCGAGCGTTCGCTGGTGAGCCCTCTGGCGGGGACGACGCGCGACCCCGTCGACACCTCCGTCGTCCTGGACGGCCGGCATTTCCGGCTGATCGACACCGCGGGCCTGCGCCGGAGGGGCCGCATGGACAGCGCCCTCGAATATTACTCCTTCGTGCGGACCCTGGCTGCCGTGGACCGCTCCGACGTCGCGCTGCTGCTGATGGACGCCTCCGACCCCTGCACGGATATGGACAAGAAGGCCGCTGCGCACGCGGTGGAGAAGGGCAAGGGGCTGATCCTGATCCTGAACAAATGGGACCTCGTCTCCTCCCGGGATCGTCCCGGGGATACGATGACGAAGCGGATACGCGAGGACCTGCCCTTTCTGATCTGGGCGCCGATCCTCTTCACCTCCGCCCTGAACGGGCGGGGCGTCGGCAAGATCGCCCAGGCCGCCGTCAACGTGTTCGAGAACCGACGGCGGCGTATCCCGACCAACGCCCTGAACCGACTGATGCGCGACGTCCTGGCCTTCGACCGCCTCCCCTCCAGCAGGAGGGGCAAGGCCCTCAAGATCTACTACTGTCTCCAGTCCGGGGTGGAGCCGCCCACCTTCGTCTTCTTCGTCAACGAACCCGGCATCGTGGACACGGCCTTCGAGAACCACGTCAAAAAGGAGCTTCGCGCCCTGGAGAACTTCACGGGCTCGCCCTTGCGGGTGTTCTGGCGCGGCAAGGAACAGGAAGGATAAGCCAAACAAGAGCGCCCGCCCCTTCATTCGAGGGGCGGGCGCTTCGTAGGGTTATCCGGTCATCCCGGCGCCGCGGAGGTCCGCTCAACGGGAACAGCGCAGGGGCAGCTCGAGGCCGTTTTGCCGAAGCAGCGCCTCGTCCCCGAGTATCGTCCCGAGGTCTCCATCCGCGGCGACGCGCCCCTCGTACAGCACGATGGCCCGGCTGCACACGTCCAAAGCCATGTCAAGGTCGTGGGTCGCCAGGATGAGGGGCTTATCCAGCTCCCGAAGCACCTTGATCACCCGGCGGCGGGCCCTCGGGTCCAGGGCCGCGGAGGGTTCGTCCAGCACCACGATCTCCGGCCGCATGACCAGGATCCCCGCCAGGGCCGCCATACGCTTCTCCCCGCCCGAGAGGCGGTGAGGCGGACGCTCAGCCAGGTGCCCGACATTCAGGGACTCCAGCATCTCCCGGGCCCTCGCGTGGGCCTCCTCGACGGGTACCCCGTGCGCCACCGGCCCGAAGGCCACGTCCTCGACGACCTGCGGCATGAATAGCTGGTCGTCGGGGTCCTGGAAGATCAGGCCGACGGCCTCGCGCAGGCGCTTCAGATCCTTCCCGACGGGAACGCCCTCCAGCGACACCGTCCCCGTCTGCGCGGCGATGCAGCCCGCCAGATGGAGCATGAGGGTGGACTTGCCCGAGCCGTTGGGACCCACCAGCGCGAGCTTCTCCCCCCTTCCCAGCGCGAAGGAGACACCGTTCAGGGCCCGGTGCCCGTCGGGGTAGGCGTAGTAAAGGCCGCAGACCTCCAGAGGCACTCCGACGGAAGCGGCCGTCTCCGGCGCCGCCGGGGAGGACGCGCTGCGGACCGCGTCCCGGCCCTTTGAATCCCGACTCATCTCCTGACTCATCCTCAGGGCCTCCAGACAAGGGAAATCGACAGAATAGCTGCGACGTTCAGGCCAAACAGCAGGCAGAACAGGACGTCCCGCCCCTGCCAGCAAAGAGGCCGGCCCTGGCAGAACCCTGCCATTCCCCCGCGGCACCGGATCGCGAGCATCATCCGCTCCGAACGCTCCGAGCCGTGCACCAGCGTCGTCCCAAGCATGCAGGCGAAGGTCCTGCACATCGGGAGCCCCTTTAAGTCGGGCCCCCGAAGCTGCACGGCCCGCACCATCGTCGCCGCCCGCTCCGCCAGGATGAAGATGCAGCGCGTGGAGAGCAGCAGGAGGATCCGCAGTTTCTCGGGGATTCCCAGGCGGGCCAGGACACCATCCACCCTTCCCACGCCCAGCGAGAGGACCATCCGGCTCAGCAGGACCGAGATCAGGTTCAGCTTGAGCAGAATGAGGGCGGCGAACCTCAGCCCCGCCGCGGAGAAGGGCCCCCAGAAGCGCTCGCCGGGATAGGTCAGCATCAGGAGCAGGGCGATGAACGCCCCCACGGTATTCAGGTGCAGCAGCTCCCTCGCCAGCGGGCCAGGCTCGCCCAGGAAGAACAGGACCAGCACGACCGGCACACCGCAGAACAGGGCCGGAAACGACCGTACGGAGGCCAGGACGAAGGCCAGAACGAGGGCGCAGAGTACGCGCCCCCGCGGGTCGAAGCGGTCCAGCCCCGTCGACGCGGCCTCGACCCGAAGGCCGCTCGTATCGAGCTGCATTTCCCCGTTATCGCTCCACGCCCATCAGGAGGTCCGGGGCGGCACGCTTCATATAGGCGACCATGAAGGCCGTGATGGCCCCCTCGATCAGGGCAAAGGGGATATGGGCGAGGAAGACGGTGTTGGCGATGACCGACAGGTTGGTGTCCGTCCCACGCAAAAAGATCTCCACCCCCAGGGCGCAGAGCATGACGGCCAGGAAGCCGGCCAGGAAGGCGAGCACGAATGCCGCCCTACCGCTGCTTCTGCGGATCGGGGCGGCGAACAGCAGATAGGCGGCGAGCGCGGGGACCGCGACATCCACCGTGTTCACCCCCAGGACGACAAGCCCTCCGAACTGGAACAACAGGGCCTGGAGGACCAGGGCGACCATCACGGCAGGGAAGGCCGACCACCCCAGGACCAGCCCCATCGGAGCGATGAGGGAGAGGTGGGTCGAGCTCGGAGGGATCGGAACGTTGATCAGAGAGGCCAGGAAGAACGCCGACGAGAAGAAGGCGACGCGCACGATCTTATCGGCGTCGAGCTTCTTCAGCCCGATCGCCGTGCCGACCCCGGCGATGGCCCATCCCGCGGTCAACATCTGAGAGGAGAGCATGCCCTCGCTGATATGCATGGACCCTACACCGTCCTTCTGCGGCGGAACAGGAGGACGAACGCCGCGATGTTGAAGAGCAGGCTGACGCCCAGCCCGGCCCGGAGGTAGAGATCCAGCCCCTCGGGAGCCGCCTTCTTCTCCTGGACGATTCCGCCCGCCGCCCCTCCCGACATAAATTCCTGAGTCACGTCGATCTCCGCCTCCGCCCTGTGCCCGTCGTCATCGTTGACGACGACCCGCCACTTCCCGGGCTTGTCGGGGACGAAGGCAAAACGCCCGCCCGCATCGGTCCGACCGGACTGATAGGCGATCTTCTCGTCGGACGGGGAAAAGACCTCGGCCTTGAGGTAGCTCATCAGCTCCCCCGTGGAGTAGAAGAAATCCAGCGCAACCGGCCGCAGGTCGGACTCCTGGTAGCCCACGCCGTGGGCCCACGCCATTCCCGCGAAAAGGCCCAGGCCGGCGGCAACCGCCAGCCCAAGCATAGCCATTCTAAGACGACCCGGCATCCCGCTCACTCCACTTCTTACTTCACTTCAAAGATCAAAAAAGCCTTGCGCGTGACGGAATCGTACTCGCCCTCCTTGCCCGGCAGATCCGTCTTCATGGCGCGCACGCCCCAAAGCCCCGGCGCCGTGATCTTGATATGAGCGACGCCCTGGGCCGCCTCGGAGGCGTAGGCGTAGGTGTTCTCGTACGGCGCAAAGCCGTCGTACGTCGCCCACACGGGGCCGGAATAGGGTTTTCCGTCCACCAGGATCTTGACGTCGAAGAACTCGCCCACCTTCGCGTCCGCGGGGTTGGTCACCGGGACGATCTCCAGGCCCTGCCCCGTCTCCGTGGCAAAATTCTTATCGTCCTTCGAGGCGTTGACGATGGCCTTGACGAACTTGTCGTGCTTGGTGGCCTTCATAACCTTCAGGCCCTGAGCCTCCAGATCCTTGCGGGTCCCGGACTTCCCGCCCTCGTTCGTCGTGCACCAGACGCCGCCGTCCTTGTTGGCGAGGATCACCATGGAGCCGCCGTCCGACGCCGGCACCGAGAAGTCGATGCAGAGATTTTTTTCGTTCGGCTTCAGCTCGGCCTCCTGCAGCTTGCCGTCCTTGAAGACGCCCGCCTTGATGCGCTCGGCGTTCTCCACCTCCTCCGGGACGATGAACTTGTGCCCCGAATGGATCTCGACCGCAAGCGTCCCGCCCTTCTCCACATCCATTTTCTGCGGCTTCATCACCAGCTCGTGCGCGAAAGCCGCCGTCGAGAGCCCCATTGCCAGAAGCGCCGCCGATACGATACGTCCGTACTTCATGATACCCATCCTCCTCAATGACCTTGTCCTGATTCCGACACCCGACGCACCCTGTAGCGCACCACCCGTACAAAAGCGCAAAGCCAACAAAAACACAGAGGCACAAAAAACCCTCGCCGCGAAGGAACAAGACGAGGGGACAAACCGCCATTTGCTCCGTCTCCATCGCTCGTGGACAGGATATCTCTCTCGTCCGCCGGGCATTCCGGCTTTACGGCGGCGGGACCGCGCGGGACTTACACCCTGCTTCCCCCAACGGACGAGGCGTTATACAAAATCCTACGAAATTTCTTCATATTACTTTCACGATTATAGCACACCTCATGGCGCCCCTGCACTCGCTTTTATGCGGAGGCGTTTTCCTCACCCTTCCTTCACGAACACCTGGCGCCGGGATATGGAGTTGATGTAGTCGTCCTCCTTCAGGTTCAGGCCCCGCTCGCGGCAGAGCTCGGGGTAGACGTTGTTCCAGTTGTCCCGGTTCCTCTCACCCCAGCGGCAGAAGGGATACCAGATGATCCCCCAGAGGCCGAACCGCGGCCGGCTCCAGTCCACCAACAAAAAGGTCCCGCCCGGCTTCAGCAGGCGCGCCGTCTCCGTGATGGCGGCACGCCGAACCGCGGGGGGCGTCTCGTGCAGCGCCATAGAGGTCATGACCAGGTCGAAGTGTCCGTCGGGAAAGGGAAGCTCGTCCATGGACGCCCTCAGAAACTCCATCCCGCAGGCGAAGGCCCCGGCCCCCCGGCGCGCGCACTCCAGCTGGTCGTCCGAGATGTCGGCCCCCACGATCGACGCGTCGGCGGGGCTCTTCTCGGCCAGGGCATAGCTCAGGCCGCCGGGACCGCACCCCAGATCGAGCGCCCTGCCTCCCGGGCCAAGCTGCAGGTCCCCCACGGCCCGACGATAAAACCGCTCCTGAAATCCGAAAAGCGCGGCGAGCCGCCGATAGCTCTCCCCTCCCAATATGCCCCTGAAGGCCCTGCCCTTACCGCGAAAATCCCGTGCACCCTCCGTCATCGTGCCGACCTCCTCCTTATTGAACCTCTTGCACATTCCTGAACCGCCCAGGAGGTACAAGTCCCCTGCGGCAAAAAGCAAACCACGAACCGCATCCCTCCCAATTTTCTTGAAGGGCCCCTCGTTCCCTCAAAGGGCCCCTCAGGGGGAGCTGCCTCGAAGAGATTCTTCTTTTTGTCCCCCCCCTTTCCGCCCATCCAGGGCAGCGTCCAGTGCACCCAGAAAATCCCGCAGAAAGTCCCTGTCCCTCTCGGACGCGTCCGCCAGAAGGCCCTCCACCAGGCGGTCGAACTCCGCGTGGAGACGCTCGTGGAACAGGTAGGCACGCTCGCCCTCGGGCGTCACCCTCAGGATACGGCGGAGGCTGCTGTCCTCGTCCCTCTCCTTGACGAGCATCCCCTTCCCCTCCAACTTCATCGCGATCTGGGACACGGCCCCCCGCGTCACCCCCAGCACCTCCGCCAGGGCCGTCATGTGCCGGTTCGGGTTCTCCTTCACGCATTTGATCATGTGGATCTCCGCAGCAAAAAGGGGCGTATCGGTCCCATAGCGGTGCAGCCGCTCCTGAGCCTCCTCCAGCTTCAACATAACGTTCAACAGGCGATAGCTGATCCTGTTCTCGTTGGCCTCGTTGATGATCTTCATGTTCCATATTGTATAGCATATATACAAATGGGGCAAGAGGTACAGGCCATCGCCGCTTCGTGTTATGCTGGAAACGCTGATTTAATCCATGAAGTCTCCCGATGGTCCCCGGCTTGCCTGTTTGGAGGAGGAAGCTTGCCGGGCCGCCGCGGCCCCCGGTTAAGCTATTTCCGACTGGAGATAGGCGGCCAGAAGGTGGATAGACGCATCGACCGCGTCGCGGTGCGTCCGCTCGTAATGGTGCGTCGCCTCCGTCCAAGCGACCGACACGGCTCGTACTTAATGAAAAAATTAAGAGATTCGCACAGCTTGCTTCGCTGGCGCTCCGCTTATTGCCGGTCGTTTGCTTATGTAAGGGGGGCTGCCCCGAAGGGGCTGGGGGGGTGTTGTGACTGAGAAACAACCCCTTCGGTTCGCTGACACGAAGCACCTGATGAAGAAACCAGAGGGACCGAAGGTTTGCGTAGCACTCTGGCGAGGACACTTTTTTGCCGAGTGCCCGCTATCTGCTTTTCCAACTTCACGTTGTCCAGCAGAGCCTTCAGGCTTTTGGGGCCATCAATTCGACCTCAACGATTCCACCTCTTCAAGGGACAGTCCGGTCGCTTGGGATATCTGCTCCGACGTGAAATTCAGGGCCAGCATCCGCCGCGCCGTGGAGGCGATGCCCTCAACTTTGCCTTGTGCCCTGCCCCTGGCCTCTCTGTTCCTCACGTAGTTGTCCCAGTCGGACTGCTCCCTCTCCCGTATCAGATAATTTACCCACAGTTCGGGCGTCTTTACGAACGCCTCCTCCATGTTCAGAATCCTCCTGATGTCGGGGTCGTATGCCGCAATCTCGTTCAAAGTCTCGGTCCCTCCCATCGTACCCATGTACATCAGCATCCTTTCCAGGCCCGTCATCCTGTCGGGGGATTTTCCTCTCCCCAGCTTCCTCATCTTTGGGAGCTCGAGAAAGTGCATCTCAATCCCGCTGCAGTAGCACTTGTGGTTCTCCACGTCCAGCATCCGCTGGATGGAGTGGAAGGCGTCCGGCTTGTCGGGAAACGTATTGAAGTCCAGCACGGCGATGAACACGACCTCACCCAGCTGCCCGTAGGGCTCGCCGGCGACGATCTGCGAGGTGTAATTCGCGCAGGTGTAGAAGAGGCAGCGTTTGAGAAAATCATCCTCATCCCGGACCTGGACCTCAACCTGGAAAACGCGTCCGTCGGACGTCTTAGCCCTTACGTCGAAGCGCGTCCCCTTTCCCCGAAGGATGGGCGGGTCTTGTTCCCTGTCGAGGTACTTGATGTCGGCGATAATCCTCTCGGGGTCGTCCAGGACATCGTTTAGGAAGCGTATCAGGTTTGCCTTGTGTTGCCTCGAGGCAAAAATGTACTTGAACAGCCTGTCGTTCAGCCTGTTGAGGCCGCTTTTTCCTCTTTTCAACGCATCGTCACGCATGGTCCCCACTCCCTTGTCGGCTTCATTATAGCAAAGCCAGGCCCTGCGACCTGGCCATACGAAACCAGGACCGCCGGCGCTGCCGGCGGTCCTGTAACTTAAGGAAGCGACCACTTATAGAAAAAACTGTAGCGCCTCACTGCGTCTAGGCGAAGCCACGGGGCTTCGCCTAGACGTAAACAAGCAATACGCCCCGCGGGGTTAGCGCCTCACGGAAGGCGGTTGTCTGCTTAGCAGGCGACCCGCTCCGATGAGGCCCCGGCCCTCGATGCAGGGAGGCTAGGGCAGGTCGGGCAATATATCGACCGTCTCTTCTGCCTCCTTCAGCTCTTTTTTCGCATATCTCTCAGCTGCCTTTGTCGGCTCGCAGAGTACAGGGAACCACTTATAATCGGGATCATTCAAAAATCTATCCTCGATCTCGGACCCATAACGCATATGGAAGTAGGTAAAGCCGTCATCCTCCGATTCTGATGGCATCAGGAGAAGATACTTATAGGCATTATCGGCATCGGTCTTGAAGACGCGCCAGCGCATGGGAAATACTTCATCACCAAACTTGAACTTCCCAAGCTTAATACCATCGAAGACATAGGACCCGGACACCTTGACGCGAGCTTTACTATCAAAGATAGTAACTTTGTTGCCCTCTATTGTCCCACTCTGGAGGTCGGAAGCCAGCATATTTTTGTAGAAGGCTTTTACGTCCTCCGGCATATAATTCTTCCCCTTTTTCTTAGTCTCCTTCGACACCGCTTCGTAGACGGGCTTCATCAGGGGATCATCCAGAAAGCCGACGACGTTGACCCATTCGCCCTCCCACTTCCCAAGCGCAAAGGGAGCGGGGAACCATCCCTTGAAGTCTGCTGCGTTCTTCTTCAATTGCTCGGCATACGGTGCAACGGGCACGTTTTCTGGGCGAATCGCCGGCCCCCACAGACTTCCGTTCTTGAGCTCAGCAAAGATCGCGTCAAAACCTTTATCGCCATAATACATAGAGATGCGCAGGGGCTCGTCGGCCTTTTTGACAGGTTCCTGGAGAACGAGGTACTTATATTTTCCGGTCTTGTCCGAGACCGACGACGCCTCAAACAGATACCACAGGACGTCCTTGCCGTCCTCCTTCACCCCTGAAGGTTGGGTCCCCCTGGGGACGTAAGTCACCGACCCCTGGGCAACGCCCTTATCGTCCAGGTAGGTAACGGTACTTCCCTCCACCTTCAGGCCGTCGAAGCCGGTACGGAGCATCGTCTCAAAAAGGGATCCGATCCCCTTCACCGAGTATTGCTCCTGATAATATTTCTGGACCTCGGTATAGACGGAAATCATCGACGGATCGCTCACGGAGCCGTAAAAACTCTTCCATGTCCCCGTCCAAGCCTCCAAAACCCCTACGGGCTGAGGATTAGGGCTGGGATTGGGCTCCGGAGTGTTGTGGGAGGACCCGCCGCACCCTCCCAAGGCCACCAGGGCGAGGAGAAAAACAAAAAGAAGAGCGCCGAAACGAAACTTCCTGCCTTTCACGATAACCACCCCTTACTGTTTGTGATGAAAAACTTATTTAAAATTATATATATATATATATATATTGTCAATGAATAAAATCGGTCCCGAGAAAAATTTTTTGGCTTGGATTCGATTCGGAACAGGGCCGCCGCGGCCCCCGGCTAAGCTATCTCCGACTGGAGATAGGCGGCCAGAAGGTGGATAGACGCATCGACCGCGTCGCGGTGCGTCCGCTCGTAATAGTGCGTCGCCTCCGTCCCGGGGCCGAAGCAGACGGCCCACACCTCCGCATCCACTACGGAGACCGCCGTGATCCGCGCCGTCCCAACTCCAACGGCCTGGACGCTCCCGCCCAACACCGTGGCGACGGCAGGATTCGACGTGCTCCACGTCACAGCCCTTTCCGTGGTCTCGGGCGGGGTGAAGGAGATGGCAAGCGCGGCGCTCCCCCCGACGGTCAGCAGCAGGGTCTGCGGCGTCAGTGCAAGGGCCGTGGGAAGCACCGCCGGACGGGTTACACGGATCGTGCAGTCCGCGGAATGGACGCCGTCCGCGGCCGTCGCCCGGACCCGCGTGGTTCCCTCGGCCAAGGCCAGAACGTTCCCGGAGGCGTCCGTCGAGACGACCGACGGTTTGGAGACGGACCAGCTCACGCGCTTGTCCGTGGCGTTCGACGGGCTCAGGATGGCCTTCAGGCTCACTCTCTCCCCCACCCTCAGGTCCGCGGAGTCCGGCTCCACGCGCAAGCCCGTCACGGAAAGCACGTCCCCGCTCGTCGTTCGCACGTCGTACAGACGGCCGTCCAGCGCCAGAAGCGACGCCGTCCACCGGCGTGACGCCGCATCCTCCAAGACGGCGCCAGCGCCCTTCATACCCAGCCGCGACATCTGGGCGGCCACCATCACGTCCTCGCTTGCAGGAAGCTCCACCAGCAGGCCAAAGCCCTTTGCGCGCGACACCGTGCCGTCCGACCGCCCCACGATCTTCGCGTTGGAGATGCCCGCGCTCCGCATGGTCGACATGCGCCCCACGTTCGCGATCGGCTTGGACAGAAACCAGTCCACCAGCGCACGTTCCGCGGAAGGCGTATGGTTCTCCTGCCTCAGAGACAAGGACGCGGACGACGAAGTGCTCGGAACGGGAAAGCCGCTGTAGTAGACCATGCCCTGCCCGTAGGGGGTCGTGGCGGCCAGCCAGTTCTCCGCAAGCAGGCGGGCCTGCTCCAAGCTCACGGTGGCCCCCCAGGCCTTATCGCCTCCTCCAGGGACCAACAGAACACAGACAAAAGCCACGCCCACATACCTCTCAGAATCTTCCTCGTCACTCCATCTCCCTTCTTTTTTCTTCGTTATTCAAAAATCGACTTGAGACCGAAATTTATACGTTTCATTGAAGAGCTCGTCAAAGACTTCGCCTGGGTTGATAAAAACACCGAGACGGGTTGCAGGGAAGGGGGTGTGAAGAAGTCCCCTTCCCCCCCATTTTCTGACGGCCCGCGCGTAGTCTTCTCGGAGGCCGGAACGGCGCAGGATCTCCACGATGCGGGCGGAGAGCTCCCGGTGCGCCTGGCACTGGCGCACCCAGGCCAGGCTCATGCAGCGATACGCCTCCTCCGGTGCGAAGGACCGGAGGAGCGCCCCGGTCTCGACGAGAAACAGCAGATGCGTAGGGCTGCTCAAGGCATCCCCCTCCATGGACCGCATTTTCCGTTCCTTCTCCCAAACGTACTGCGGCCAAGCGTCCCTGGACGCGCCCTCGGGGATATTCCAGTAGTTGAGAATCATTTGGGTAAAGGCACGATCGATATTCCGCCACCGACTGGAATCATCAATGTTTTTGCGTAAACCTGGGTTATTCCTCTTATGCTTCAGTTCCCTCAATTTCCGCCCATCGGGATCATAATAACCGTTTTGATCACCGTTATAAGCGTAAAGGGGGGCTCGATCCAGAATTTCTTCCGTCTCCACCCCCAACTCTGCCATGAGGCGACGCTCCTCCATACGGCGCAGAAATTCCAAGCGCAACGCATCATGTCGGCGTGCGCACAGAAAATCTTCAAATATCCTTAGAAGAATTTTCCAGACACGAGGCCCCATCTTTTTGTCAGGTATGACATCGCTCATACCGGTTTCTCCATCGGCACAAACAGCATAAAGGGATATGAGCCCCTTTGGAGTGAAGAGCGTTCTTCCCGACCTTGAATCGTCCTCTCCTCGGAAGTACTCCTTGAGTGCAGCAGCCTCGAATTCGTCCTTCTCAATCGGGCTATCGAGCACATAACAAGGGATATCCCGTGATGTCCCGTCAAAAAGGACAGTCTGTATTTTGTCCGCCTCAACGGTTCGCTCAAGATAAAAAGCAGGGACATCAAGGGAAAATCCGTCAAACAGAACCTCACATTTTTTATTTCTTTTTTTGATTCCGTCGAGGACGTGGGCGGGAATGTCCCGGGACACGCCCTCGAACAGGACGACCCGCATCTCGTCCGTCTCCTCCGCCTCGTCCTCCACATAGGGGTTGAAGATCGGCGGCATCTCTCCGTCGTTCCAGCCCGTGCCGCTCTTCGCCTCCCCACCCCCGGCACGGCGGTCGAAGGGGAAAAGCCAAAACGCCAGCAACAGGCACGCGGCCAAAACATAACGAGCTCGCCGCATCATCGATACACCTCCTGTGAAATGAAAGACCTCACGGCCCCAGGACCGTTTTCGCGCCGTCTCCACAGCGCAGGGTCCTCATCGAGGCCATGGAATCGAGGCCATGGAAGTTACCATTTCCACAAAAAACAAAACCTAAAATTTGAATTAAAAAACTCTTTGACAAAGCTACCGCTACCTCGCAGGGTTTGTCAATAAGCTCTCAAGCTCATTTTTCCCAAGTTTTCATTTTCCGCTGTGACGGCGCCTGTTTCAGGGCAATGTTCCTCCACTGTCAGCTCGTGCCGTCCGCAAAGACGATCGCTCAGCGCGGTATGCTCTTTCGGAAAATGAGGAACGAAAAAAATGAGGGCGAACCTGCGAAAACTCGCAAGTCCGCCCCGGATCACCCCTAGTAGCGCTCTTTCAGGAAAAATGCTCATTCTGGCTCAGCGCAGAGCGACACAAGGGGCGAGTTTTTCTTTGGCTATTGACAGAGCTGTCCTCCCGCCTCCTCCCCAGGACCGTCCGGGACCGCGAAAGTCCGCGAGTTCGCTACTTCGGGCCGGTCCAGGCACAGCCCATCCCATCGAGCGGATATAAGCCCGCCGCCGCTAAGCTATCTCCGACTGGAGATAGGCGGCCAGCAGGCGAATAGACGCATCGACCGCGTCGCGGTGCGTCCGCTCGTAATGGTGCGTCGCCTCCGTCCCGGGGCCGAAGCAGACCGCCCGCACATCCCTGCCG
The DNA here is from genome assembly GCF_963548695.1 of uncultured Fretibacterium sp. Lineage (NCBI taxonomy): Bacteria > Thermotogati > Synergistota > Synergistia > Synergistales > Aminobacteriaceae > Fretibacterium > uncultured Fretibacterium sp. The sequence goes on along the minus strand of NZ_CAUUWA010000031.1, from coordinate 8,730 downwards.
CTCCTCACCGCGACCGAGGCGTCCGAGGCATAGTTGATGTAGGCGTCGATCCGGTAGGGGATCCCCTCGTCGTCCGCCAGGCGCTTCAGCTGGAGCACCGCCTCACGGTCGTAGGGCAGGACGCCGTCGCGCGACAGGATTGTCACGGCGTGCTCGCTCGACGCGCACCCCTCCGCCACCACACCGACGTCCACGGCCGCGGCCTCGACGGTCCTCGGGGGCATCACGGGGGTGCCGTGCCCGATCTCCTCGTAGTTGCTGATGTAGAAGTGCGTCGTATGAGCGGGGGAAAGCCCCTGCTCCCGCATCGCCTTGACGGCCCCCAGCAGGATGGCGACCCCGACCTTGTCGTCCAGGAATCGGGACTTCAGATATCCCGTCTCGGTCAGCTCGCTCCTAGGGTCGAAAAAGACCAGATCCCCGCAGTGGATCCCCAACGCCTCCGTCGCCTCCCTGGAGTCCGTCCGGATATCCAGGCGGAGCTCCACGTTGTCCAGGTCATGCGCCTCGTTGCGTATGGCCTCGGCAAAGGCATGGCGCGCCGCATGGTCCGGAAGCACGGTCCCCCGGTACTCCCGCCCCTCCAGGGTGCGGACGAAGCAGTTCTCCCCCGCGAAGCTGCGCCAGTCGAAGCCCCCCAGCGGGAAGAGCCGTAGCCTGCCGTTCCGCCTGATCCGGCGCACCGTGGCGCCCAGGGTGTCCACGTGGGCGGAGACCACCCGGTGACGCTCGTCGTCGGCGCCCCTCCAGACGGCGATGAGCGCCCCCTTGTTCGTCTCCTCGAAGGGAAGGCCCAGGGCCTCGAACTCGTGCGACACCCGCTGAATCGCCTCGACGCAGTCCCCCGCGACGGACGGTATCGCCAGCAGCTCCAGAGTCAGGCTCACCGCGTAATCCAGAATACGCTCCATGTTGTACGACAAGCTGCCAGCCCCTTCACCTTGGGATTTTTTTCCATCCGGAATTTTTCCATCCGGAATTTTTTCCTGCCGAAAGTTTACCAGAAGACCGGCCTCCTGTCCGCAAAAAAAGGACGGCCCGCAAGGGCCGCCCTCTGTTGGTCTTTCGGCTATTCCGGCTTCCGGAGCCACCATTCGATCAAAGCTCCCGTGGCGACGAAGATGGAGCTGTAGGTCCCCGCGATGATGCCCACGAGCATGGCGTAGCTGAAGGCGGCCAGCACGGGCCCTCCCCAGACGCACAGGGCCGCGACGGGGAAGAGCGTCGTCAGCGTCGTGTTGACGGTCCGGGAGAGCGTCTGATTCACGGACCGGTTGACCAGCTCCACGATGCCGGCCTTCGGGAGGTCCCGCCAGTTCTCGCGTATGCGGTCCAGGATGATGATCGTGTTGTTCAGCGAGTAGCCCACGATCGTCAGGAGCGCCGCGATGAACGAGGAGGCGATCTCCATCTGGGTCAGGCTGAAGAAACCCAGGGCGATCACCACGTCGTGCACCAGCGGGACGACGCTCACCACCGCAAAGCGGAACTGGAATCGCACGGTGATGTAGATCAGGATGGCGACGAGGGCGATGGAGATGCCCACGATCGCCTGGTTGCGCAGCTCCCGCCCCACGACGGGGCCAACCTTCTCGAAGCCGATGACCTTCATGTCCGCGTACTTCTCCCGCAGGACCTTGACGACCTGCTCGCGGCTCCCCTCCGTATCCTCGTTGGTGCGGATGATGATGCCCGCCTCGCCGAAGTTCTGGATCATCGCACCCTTGGCCACGACGGCGGAGACAACCTCACGGACCTCCGCCACGTCGGGCCGGGTCCCGAACTCCACCTGGATGACGTTGCCGCCCGTGAAGTCGATGCCCAGGTTCAGGCCCCTGAAGAGCAGGAGCCCCAGGCTGAGGACGACCAGGACGAGGCTCAGGAGAAGCGCCGGTCTACGGTACCCCATCAAATTGAAATTCATCGCGTCCACCTCCTAACTGCGCCTCAGGGCGTTCCGCTTCCGGCTCATGAATATTTGGAGAAGCGCGCGGGTCACGACGACGTTGGAGAACACGCTGGCCACGAGCCCGATGGAGAGCGTGACGCCGAAGCCGCGCACCGATCCGGAGCCGAAGTAGAAGAGGACGACGGCCGCGATCAGCGTCGTGATGTTCGAGTCGAGGATCGTCACGAGCGCCTTGCGGAAGCCCGAGTCCAGCGCCGCGAGGGAGGTCTTTCCGGCGCGCAGTTCCTCGCGGATGCGCTCATAGATCAGCACGTTGCCATCCACGGCCATGCCGATCGTCAGGATGATGCCCGCGATGCCGGGCAGGGTGAGCGTCGCGTTGAAGGCGATAAGCCCCGCGAAGACCAGGAGCATCGTCACGGCCAGAGCGACGTCCGCAGCAAGCCCCCGGAACTGATAGTAAATAAGCATGAAGACGAACACCATGCCCGCCCCAAAGAGGCCGGCCTGGAGTCCCTGACGGACGGAGTCCGCGCCAAGGCTGGGGCCGACCGAACGGTTCTCGGCGATCTCGACCGCCACGGGCAGCGCGCCGGCCTTGAGCATGATGGCCAGGCGCGAGGCCTCGTCCGGCGAGAAGCGCCCCGTGATCTGCGCGTTGCCGCCCGAGATGCGGTCCTGGACGACGGGCGCGGAGATCACCACGCCGTCCAGCACGATGGCTATCTGTTTCCCCACCAGGCGGTCCGTGGCCTCCTCGAAGAGCCGGGCTCCCTCGGAGTTGAAGGAAAGGGAGACCCCCATGCGGCCCAGGCTGTCGGGGTTGACCGCGGCATCCTTGAGCTCCTTGCCGGAGAGCAGTACCTTACCCAGCAGGTAGTAGCGTCCTCCCTCCGTCCCCTCGCGCTCGTCCTCGCTGGGGGCGACGATCGCCCCCTCCATTCCGGCGGCCCGGGCCGAAAAGTCCGCGCTGGCATTGTTCCCGAGCGCCGCGGCCGACCTCCAGCGCTCCTGGGCGCGGGCAAACTGCTCGTCGCTGTCGTAATTCTTCCTCTCGGGCGAGGGCGGAGGCGGGGCGCTGACGTCCAGCACCTCACGGAAGTCCAGCTGCGCGGTCTTTCCGATCAGTTCCAGAGCGGCGTTTGGGTCCTGGATACCCGGCAGGTCGATGATGATCCTGTCCTGGCCGCTCTTCTGGATGATCGGCTCCGCAACGCCGTACTGGTCCACGCGGTTGCGCAGCACGGCCAGCAGGCGGTCGATGCTGTCCTCCTCCACGGGAGCCTCCGGGGTATCCTTGGCCTGGAGGACGATATGGGCCCCGCCCTTCAGGTCGAGCCCCATATTGAGCCTCCCCACCACGGGCCACGCGTAGGCCAGCGCGGCCAGGACAACGATCACCACGACCCAAAGCCGCAGACGATCTCTACGAATCATGCTCATCCCCCTGAATCCAGATTGTCGCATCGCCCGCACCGCAGGTGATGCCGCAGAACGGACACGAGGCCACAGCACTGCGGCAGCCCCACTGCCCAAACTTAACGTCTTGCCTGTTCACCCTTGATGAAATATGCATCTTCGTCCCAATCAGCGTTTCTCTAATCCTTATCCTTGTCCTTATCCTTATCCTTGTCCTTCTTTTCCTCCGAGGCAGGCGCCGACGGAGCGACGACCCTCTTGGTCTGGACGGAGGACTTGAGGATGCGCACCCGCACGCCCTCCGCCAGCTCGATCAGGAACGTATCGTCGCGGATCTCCCGCACCGTGCCGAAGAACCCGCCGATCGTCACGACCTGGTCTCCGCGCCCAATGCTCGAGATCATACTCTCGTGCTGCTTCTGGCGCTTACGCTGGGGACGAATGATGAAGAAGTAGAAGAAGAGGACGAGTATCGCCAGGGGAAAGAGCATCCCCATCATGCTCTGAGCCCCTCCCGTCGCGCCGCCCTCGCCGCCCGCCGTCCCTCCGCCGGTGGCACCGCAGGGAGAAACCGCCGTCGTCGTCGTAGCCTGATCCGCCAATGAGATCTCCTCCTTAAGAACTTGAACTGAAAGACAAAACCGCTCCAGTCACAAAACTGCCCCTCGGCGGAAACACGAGCACCCGACGAGAGGCACGACTCGCAAAAAAGAAACGAAGCTGAAGAAACGCGACTTTCGATTCTATCAGACGCCCTGCCACAGGCCGCCCAAGGACGCATGAGGACGACCGTGGGATGGGAACAGCCTACGCCTTCCAGGCCACGAACTCGATCTCGACCTGCGCGTCCTTCGGCAGCGCCTTGACGGCGACGAAGGAGCGGGCCGGGGGATTCTCGCCGAAGTACCTCGAGTAGACCCCATTCACCGCGGCAAAGTTCGCCATATCCGTCGCGAAGACCGTGGTCTTCACCACGTCCTGCAGGGAATAGCCCGCGCCCTCCAGGACCCCCTTCACGTTCTCCAGGACGCATACGGCCTGGTCCTCCACGGAGCCCGAGACCATCTTTCCGGTCTTGGGATCCAGGGGAATTTGCCCCGAGGCGAAGAGGAACTGCCCGGCCTGGACCGCCTGGCTGTAGGGCCCTATGGCCGCCGGGGCCTTATCGGTGCTAACGATTTTTTTCATAAAATTACCCTCCAACTAAATTAAGAAACTTTTTAAATTAAGAAACTTTACTCGGCGACGGCGCGGCCATACTCGCGCCTCCCACAACGTCCTTTCGGCTACTTTCTGGAGAAATGGCTCAGGCCCGCGTAACGGGCGTTCTCCCCCAGCTCCTCCTCGATTCTCAGCAGCTGGTTGTACTTGGCCACGCGGTCGGTGCGGGCGATGCTGCCCGTCTTGATCTGGCCGGCCTTCGAGGCCACGGCCAGGTCGGCGATGAAGGTGTCGGCCGTCTCGCCCGAGCGGTGCGAGATCACCGACGCGTAACCCGCCGCCGCGGCCATACGGATGACCTCCAGGGTCTCCGACACGGTCCCTATTTGGTTCAGCTTCACCAGGACGGCGTTGGCGATCCCCCTCTCGATCCCGCGCCCGAGGATCTCCGGGTTCGTGACGAACAGGTCGTCGCCGACCAGCTGGACCTTACCGCCCAGCGACCGGGTCAGGGCCGACCAGCCCTCCCAGTCATCCTCGGCCATGCCGTCCTCGATGGAGAGGACGGGATACTCCCGGACCAGGCCCTCGTAATATCCGATGAGCTCCTCCGCGGAGAAGGTCCTGCCCTCGCCCTCGAAGACGTACTTGCCGTCCTTGAAGAACTCGGACGAGGCCACGTCCAGCGCAAAGCCGATGTCCTTCCCCGGCTGGTAGCCCGCCTTGGTCACGGCCTCCATCAGCAGGTCCAGGGCCTCACGGTTGCTCTTGAGGTTCGGGGCGAAGCCGCCCTCGTCCCCGACCCCCGTCGAATAGCCGCGCGACTTGACGCAGTCCTTGAGGGCATGATAGGTCTCCGCCCCCATGCGCAGCGCCTCGGAGAAGGACGGCGCGCTGTGGGGGACGATCATGAACTCCTGGATGTCGACGTTGTTGTCCGCGTGGGCCCCGCCGTTGATGACGTTCATCATGGGGGTGGGAAGGATGTAGGCGCCGACCCCGCCCAGATAGGCCCAAAGGGGAAGCCCGTGGCTCTGGGCCGCGGCCCGGGCATTGGCCATGGATACCCCCAGGACGGCGTTGGCCCCGAGGTTCGACTTGCCCGGCGTCCCGTCCAGCTCCAGCATGGCCCGGTCCAGGCCGCCCTGGTCGTCGGCGTCCATGCCGATGAGCTCCGATGCCATCTTGTCGTTTACGTTCTCGACGGCCTTCTGGACCCCCTTGCCGCAGTAGCGCTTCTCCTTGTCCCGGAGTTCCAGGGCCTCGTGCACCCCCGTCGAGGCCCCCGAGGGGACGGCGGCCCTGCCGAAGCTGCCGTCCTCGAGAAAAACATCGACCTCCACCGTGGGGTTGCCCCTGGAGTCCAATATCTCCCTGCCATGAATCCCGACTATCGTAGCCATATGCCCAGACTCCCTTTCTTTATTCTCATATTCTCAAAGTCTCACGCCCGAAACGTCGCCCCTTCCCCATTCCCGGCGCAGCTCCCAAGCCTGTCGTCTCCGGTACATTATAGAACAAAACAGGAAAACCCCGGACGACGCTACCCGTCCTCCCAGGGGTTCCGGTCCGGGGCCACGGTGCGCTCCCCGATTGTCTCCCAGGCGACCGTCCCCGGACGCTTCAGCAGCGCCTCGTCGGCGCAGAGGACCCGGACCTTCAGCACCCGGTTCATGTAGGCCACCTCCAGCACGGCCCCCTCCCGGACCTCGGCGGAGGACTTGCAGGCCCGACCGTCCAGACGCACGGCGCCCAGCTCGATCATCTCCTGGGCCGCGCTGCGGCGCTTGACCAGACGGGCCAGCTTCAAGAATTTGTCGAGCCTCATCCTGCCCTCAATCCAACCTTCAAGCCGCTCACCCTCACTCCGCCCCGCGGATCGCCTCGGAGACGATGCGCTTCGCCTCATCCTGGATCCGGCTCAGGTGCGCCTCGCCCTGGAAGCTCTCGGCGTAGATCTTGTAGAGGTCCTCCGTCCCCGAGGGACGCGCGGCAAACCAGCCGTTCCTCGTCACGACCTTGAGCCCCCCAATCGGGGCCCCATTGCCAGGGGCCGCGGTCAGCCGCGAGACGATCGGGTCGCCCGCCAGGGTATCGGCCTCGACCTTATCAGGGGACAGCTTCGAGAGCGCGGCCTTCTGGGCCGGCGTCGCGGGCGCGTCGATGCGCGCATAGCAGGACGCGCCGTATCGCGCGGAAATTTCCGCGTAATGGCGCGCGGGGTCCTTGCCCGTCACGGCCAGGATCTCCGCCGCCAACAGGTCCATGATGATCCCGTCCTTGTCGGTCGTCCAGACCGAGCCGTCGCGGCACAGGAACGACGCCCCGGCGCTCTCCTCGCCGCCGAACCCCATGGAGCCGTCCAGCAGCCCGTCCACGAACCACTTGAACCCGACCGGCACCTCGCAGAGCCTGCGTCCCAGGCCCTCCGCGACGCGGTCGATGACGGAGCTCGAGACCACCGTCTTGCCCACGGCGGCGTCCGCCCGCCACCCCCCGCGGGTGGAGAAGAGGTGCTGCACGGCGACGGCCAGGTAGGCGTTGGGGTTCATCAGCCCTTCCGGGGTCACGATGCCGTGGCGGTCGTAGTCGGTGTCGTTGCCGAACGCCACATCGAACCGGTCCTTCATCTCCACCAGGTTCGCCATCGCCCAAGGCGACGAGCAGTCCATGCGGATCTTTCCGTCGTGGTCCGGGGGCATGAAGGAGAACGTCGGGTCGATCCTGGGGTTGACGACCTCCAGGCGCTTCAGGCCGTAGACCTCGGAGATGGGCCCCCAATAGCCAATCCCCGATCCCCCCAGGGGATCGACGCCGATGTGCAGGTCCGCGTCCGCGATCGCCCTCATGTCTAGGACGTCCGCCAGGGCCCGGACGTAGGGCATCACGTAGTCATGGAACTTCGTGGTGTCACACTTCAGGGCCCGCTCGAAGGGAACGCGCCGAATCCCCTCGACGCCGGAGCGGAGCAGATCGTTGGCGCGCCTCTGGATCTTCGACGTGATCTCGGGCGAGGCGGGGCCGCCGCTCGGCGGGTCGTACTTGATGCCGCCGTCCTCCGGGGGGTTGTGCGACGGGGTGATCACCAGGCCGTCGGCCTCGCCTCCGGAGGCGCGCCCGCGGTTGTGGACGAGTATCGCGCGGGAGACGACGGGGGTCGGGGTCGGGGCGAGCCCGGTCTGGAGGACGACCGTAACGCCGTTCGCCGCCAGCACCTCCACGCAGGTCCGCAGCGCGGGCTCCGAGAGGGCATGCGTATCCGCGCCGATGTAGAGGGGCCCGCTCACCCCCGCCTCCGCGCGGTGCTCCGCGACGGCCTGCGCCACGGCCAGGATATGCGCCTCGTTGAAGCTCTTCCGGGACGAGGACCCACGATGCCCGGACGTCCCGAAGGCGATGAGCTGAGCCCTGTCCTCGGGGTCCGGGGCGAGGGTGTAATAATCGCTGATCAGCCCGGGGATGTTGACCGTTCTGCGCAGCGGTCCGGATACGGCGTCCGATACGGCATCCATGGAAACGACCTCCCTCATTGACGAATCTTTTTATTCGGTGAACTTCCCTATCTGATGAATTTCCCCAAAACCGCAGGTTAAAAATCGTGGAATCTTGCCCACACCCGCTGCGGGAGAGAGCTTCCCTGCCTCTTTTGTCATTTTACTTTTCACCCAACGGGTGAAAAGTAAAATGACAAACAGGTGTCCAGAGGACAAGTCCTCTGGTGGGGTCTGGGGCGAAGCCCCAGGGCCCTGTCTGCGGATTTGGGAACTTCCTTTTGACTTGACAAACTCTCTTATTGACAAACTCCCTCGTGAAGGGAAATTATCAGTCTCCCACGGAGGATCGGTCCTCATCCGCCTCATCCGCGATCCGGCCCCAGAAGGTGACCCCGCGGCGGCTCCCCTTGTAAAAATCTAGGATGGCCCGAACCTCGGGAATACAGGCATCCCGCTCCGCCAAGGCCTCCTTCAGGGACTCGGAGAAGAGCCGGTCCCGGCGGTAGAGCTTTCGGTAGAAGGCACGGAGGGCCCGGCGCACCTCGGAGGAAAACCCGGCCCGCCTCAACCCGACGACGTTGAGCCCCGCCAGCCTCAGCGGCTCGCCCGAGGCCAGCGTGTAGGGGGGCACGTCCTTCGCCACGCGGTAGAGCCCGCCGATCATGCAGTGGCTCCCGACGCGGACGAACTGGTGGACGCCCGACATGCCGCCGAAGACGGTGTGGTCCCCCACCGTGACGAACCCGG
>NZ_CAUUWA010000030.1 GCF_963548695.1 uncultured Fretibacterium sp. | reverse complement strand
TTCAGCCGCGCCGCGTTCTCCGCCGTGCGCGTGAAGCTGTTCACGTCAACGACGCCCTGGGACACCGCCATCCCGCCACCTGCCAGGGCGATCTGCGCCGCATAAAAGGCCTCGGTCGCTCCCGTGCCAACCTTGAGTGCACAGGATTCCTTCGCACCGTCACAGAGCATACCCGTGATGTTGCCCAGTACCAGTTCCATGGCCTTCTGCGCCTGCACGTCTGTGCCGCCCAGGACGTTCACGATGCCTGCGGCTGCACCCGCACCCGCCGCTACCGCGCAGCCGCAGACGGGGCTAAGGCGTCCCATGCGGCTTTTGACGAAGCTCGTCGCCAGGTGGCTGTAGGCCACAGCGCAGGCAATCTCCTCACGGGACTTGTGATGTGCCATGCCCACCACGTAGACCGGCAGGATGGCGGTGATGCCGTGATTACCGCTGCCCGCGCTGCTCATCACGGGCAGCGCCACGCCCGCCATGCGCGCGTCGGAGGCTGCGGCGGAGATCGCCTTCACCTGAGCGGCCAAATCGCTGCGATAGTTCACACCGGCCGAGTCCCTAACGGTTCGCCCCAGGCCAAGCCCGACCTTGTGGTCAAAGCCGAAGTCCGAGATGCGCAGGTTCATCTCGATGCCACCCCACACGTAGTCCACATCTTCTGAGGACAGCCGGCCGGCCAGCGCAACCAGCTCTTCAAAGCCCATCGCCTTCACCTGGTCGGGAATGGAGGCAGAGGCGTTTTTTGCGGCCATCTTTGACACGGCAGAGTCGCAGGAGGGCACGGCCTCAAAGACGACCGTGTCGTCTTTTTTCACAAGCGTGATGTTGCCGTGCGTCTGCTCGATCACAGCCATCCCCGTCTCTCCGCCGGCGAAAGCCCTCGCCTTGACATAGACGCCGCCCTGACCATTGGCCGTCAGCGTCAGTTTGCCGTCGTCGATAAACGCTCTGGCTTCCTGGAGGTCATCGGGAGTCGCGTCCTTCAGCACCTCAAGGCTGTAGGCGCTGTGGCCGCAGAACACCGCCAACGCCGCGGCGATCTCGTTGCCGCGCGCGCCGTCGGTCCCCGGCACTCCGACAGCGATGCCGTTCTTAAAGATGTTGTCGCTGACGACAACCTCCAATCGCTCCGCTCGCGCGCTCAACTGCTCACATGCCTTAGCGACCGCCAGCGCCACCGCACCCGGCTCGGTACAGCCCAGCGCCGGCTTTACTTCTTCATGCAGAAACTCAGTGATGGTGAACATAGGTCCTCCTGAACTCTCCAGCACCCAATATCAGCGACAACACGAACGCTCAACGACCGTCTTATGGACCAGCTCCAGGAACTTCTTCGGGGTATGCGGCTCGATCACGCAACCCGGCCCCAGGATCAGGCCGGGGCGACCGCACATCTCCCGCACCTCACCGACAACCTGTTCCTCCGTCTTGGTCAGCCAATTCTCGCCCCAGCTGAGGCCCCCAACGAACGCCTTTGTGCTGTACTTGCGAACCTCCTCCATCGAGGGACCATCATCGCGGTCGTGCCAACTCAGCCCCTGCACAGGGTAATGCTGGACTTCGTCGATGCGCACCTGGGCGCCGTGCAGGTGCAGTACGTTAAACCAGGTCCTGTCCTTAACGGCGTTTAGGATCGCAAGGTCATACTTTTCGACAAACGCCTCGTACTCGGTTTTCTCCATCGTCTGACGCCCCGAAAGCTGCGAGGCATAGAAGAATCCATCCGCACCCAAGTCGGCGGAAGCGCGGGCAAATTGAATCGTGGTGTCCGTGACCATCTCCAGCACGCGGTGGACGCGAGCGGGGTCCTCGCGCATATGTCTGACCAGCTCGGCTGGAGAACACATCTTCGCTAATGTGGTGGCCGGACTGAAAAGTGTCTGCAGGAAGGGCACGTGTTCCTCCAGCATCTCCATGAGAATACGCTGCGATTCCAGGACGACGGCGTACTCACCCCGGGTTCCGTCGAGAGGACGAATGCGATCCCAGTCCTTGACGTCCTTGATGACGGGCTCATGCTGAGTGGGGGCTTTTTCAAAGCCCTCGTACACGTCAAGATCGACGCCCATGTCGATGGTGGTGTAAAGTCCAAAGGGCATGTACTTGATAAAGTCCAGATCGTACTCCCTCTGCGCCCTCAGCGCCAGTTCGGCCAAGCGGCGGGGATGACGGTCGCGATTGGGATAGTGCATCCACATGCTGTAGGGCGTGCGGTCGTTCTCTTTCAGCGCAAGGGCGTTTTCGATCCTCTGCTTGTGCGTCAACATGTGATAGAACCTCCTGAATTTGTAGTGTGATGTCACGAATCCTCCTATCGCGCGCTGGACGACATTCGCCGGTCCCCCAAGCGCTACCGCAGCACGCGACGATTGATCAGCGGCATAAAAAGCGTGGTCGATCGCTCCGATTCTGGAGCGCGGACTTCCTCCTGCTGCAGGAAGCGGTCAAGGCGGCGAAGCGCCGTCACCATGTGTTCGTGAAGCAACACGGTCGCCTCCACTGCATCGCCGACCCGGCAGGCCTGAAGGATCGCGTCATGGGATTTAAAGGCGTTCTCCTGCACGTTCGGCAAAGTAATATCCATCTGGACGTAGCGATCGATCTTGTTGTACTGCGACTCGATCAGCTCCAGTAGACGGGGCTTTCCCGCAATTTCATAAAGCGCGCGGTGAAACTCCCAGTTTGTCTTGCGGCTTCGCCTTTCCGGCGGTGTCTGCGTCGATTCCAGGAGCAGGTTATGAACTCGCGCAGCCGATCCCTCCGTGATGTTCTGCACGACGTAACGCAAGATCAAGGACTCCAGCGCATAGCGGATCTCGAATATCTCGTGCAGCTCCTCGATGGACAAGGAGGCGACGATCGCCCCCTTGTAGGGGATGATCTGCACTAACCCCTCACTGGAAAGCTGCATCAGCGCCTCGCGAACGGGTATGCGGCTGACGTGGTATTCCTCCGCCAGTTCGGCCTGCAACAATTGTTGCCCGTCACGATACCGTCCGGAGAGGATGTCGCTGCGCAAACTCAAATACACCTGCTTGTTCATGGTGCGTTTGCCGTCTTTAAGCATAGCGCTCGACTTTCCCCCTCGCAAAGGCCAAGGCCTCTCGATAGGAATGGGTATCGACCACATTCTGCGGGTCAAAATTCTTCTCGTCGATGGAAACTCCGACGCGAAGGGTTTCACCCCGCGAAGCTGCAAAGGTCACCCTGGCATACAACATCGTCAGAGCAAAACAAAGAGTGAATGTCTTCTTCATAAACAAGGGACTCTTTCCTGAAATTAAGATCGTCCAAACAACGAATCTCTGCTTCACTTCCCCTAAAGTAACCGTATTGCGTCGTGGACACATCCATTGGAACCCAAGCCCACCGTTGGAACCCAAGCCCACCGCACGCGGGAACAAAAATGCATCATCTCCAAATAGTATCCACAGCGTTTCTGATTTTAACAAATAATATACAAAATACAAGCCCGCTGGAACTTTTTCAATGTGACAGAGCGCAGCAGCCCCACGAGGACAAAACACTTCAATCCCTCATCATTTCTTAATAAATATGGAAAAGAGCACACTTATTCTCCCATTGCCAAGGATAAAACTAAGAGCATGGATTTAATCTCTGATGTTAGACGCTTCATCCAATTATACAGAGGAGGTAAATTTGTATACAATATACCCGATACCTCTTAGTACAGGTCGTTCGTTACGCGCTATCAGGTTGCCCTCAGCCCCCCAGAAGTGCAATACTCTTCTCGGCGGGTGCAAAAGAAAAGTCAGGAGGAAGATCATGGCTTCAGAGATCCTGGAGAAGGCACGATGTATACGGAACTACCTCGTGGAATGCAAACGCCGCATTCACCGTCATCCCGAACTTGGCATGCACGAAATCGAAACCGCGGCCTTCGTCCGTTCCGAACTGAAAAAACTTGGCGTTGAACTCCAGCCCATAGACACGCGGGTCGGCGTCGTGGGAATCGTTCGCGGTCGCAAAGATGCACCTGGCAAGGTGATCGCCCTCAGGGCCGATATGGACGCCCTGCCAATCCAGGAGGAGGCTGCGGTCCCCGATGCATCGGAAGTTGCAGGTGTGATGCACGCCTGCGGTCACGACGCTCATACCGCAATGCTCCTGGGGGCTGCAAAAATCCTCACGTCGATGCGCGATCGCTTCACTGGTGTGGTCAAACTCATCTTTCAACCTGCCGAAGAAACCCTTGGAGGATCGGAACTGATGATTCGCCTCGGTTGCCTTGAGAACCCCACCGTGGACGTCATCCTCGGTCAGCACGGTATCGCTGAATTCGCTACGGGCGACATTGCCTTCCGCGAAGGCCCCAGCATGGCCTCCTCCGACACGTTCTCCGTCACCGTCAAGGGCGTCAGCGGACACGGCGCATACCCCCACAATTCAGGCGCAGACGCCCTGCTTGCCTCGGCAAACTGCGTCATGTCGCTGCAGAGCCTGATCACCCGTCAATTCAACGCCGTCGATCCCGTCGTCCTCTCAATTTGTACCCTCCACGGCGGAACGGCGAAGAACATCATTCCCGCTGAAGTGACCTTTGGCGGCTCTATCCGCTGTCAATCCCCAACGAGCCGCAGCAGGATCAGGGATATGATGGACCACATGATTGGCTCCATCGTTGCCGGATACAATTGCACTCATGAGCTTGACTACACTTACGGGGTACCGCCTCTGGTCAACGATCCCGACGTGGTCCACGCCATGCGTTCCGCTGCCGCGAAGCTGCTCGGCGAAGAACACGTCAAGACGATGAGCCAGGCGCGCATGGGTTCGGAGGATTACGCCTGCTACTGCGAAAAGATTCCGGCTTCCTGTTTCGCTCGGCTGGGCATCCGACAGGTGGGCAAAGAGCCGACCAGGTTCCACAGTCCCACCTTCGTCTTTGATGAAGAGGCTCTTCCCGTTGGGGCGGGCTTTTTCGTCCAGGCCGTGCTGGAGCTGAATGGAGCGCCCATCGCGCCGCCCCTATGAGGGACGATTCCTGCCCGGGCTCATTTCCTCGCCTGACGGGCGCTCACCTCATAGCCGATAAAAACGGTGGCCGCTCACGCTCCCCCTTCGCGGCTTCTTCTCAACAGGGGAGTAGAAGTAGATTGCCCTTTATGGTATTTTTATTACGGTATGGCTCCAGAGTTTCGGACAGTTTCATGCTCACCGTTCGACTTAGGCATGGATTGCGACCTACGGCCTAAGCCCTCAGAGACACCGCTTATTGGGAGGTGTTACACCCAAGCAGACAACGGAATGACTGCGGAAGGCGGGACAGGATTTAGGGAAGCGCTGATTAAAACAAAATGCATATTTTGCCAATAATATATGCAAAATATCTATAGGCAAAGGTCTCCAGCGCTTCTCTAAAAATTAACATGGGGGCTTCATGGATTAAACAGCGTTTTCTTAGGTTTCATCCCGAAACATACCTCGGAGTTTTGTTTGTGTGCCATCGGAATTGGGAGGTTTAACATCATGTTTTATGGTTTTTTTATCATTGCTTTCTTGAGTATAATCAGTGCCTTTTTTGCCTTTTCGGAGATCTCCCTGGCGGCATCGCGCAGGATGAAGCTGCGCCCCCTTGCGGAAGGCGGGGATGAACGGGCTGCACGAATTCTGAGCTTCCAAGAGCAGCCAGGACTGTTTTTTACGACAGTGCAAATAGGCCTGAACTCCATGGCAATTTTAGCGGGAATTGTAGGCGATGCCTTTCTGTCTCCGCCCATTCATAAGATGCTGCCCAATTTCCTTTCCCCCACCCTAAGGGGGCAGATTGCCTCCACAGTTCCTTTTATTTTTGTCAGTCTCTTCTTCGTCCTATTTGCGGACCTGATTCCCAAGCGAATTGCCATGGCTATTCCCGAGGCCGTATCCTTAAGGACAATAGAGGGGATGCGGCGGGTCATCTTTATCTGTACCCCCCTGGCAAAGATTTTCAACTCCTTGAGCAGCGCCATCTGCAAAGTTTTCGGATTTCCGGAAAAACGCCGGGACGACTTCACCTCGGATGACCTCTATGCCATGGTGGAGGCAGGAATAATGGCCGGGCTCTTGAGGACGCAGGAGAAGGATTTGATCGGTAACATTTTCGAACTCGATGTACGCACAGTTCCATCCGCTATGACAGTTCGGGAGAATATCGTGTATTTCGATCTTCATGAGGATGATGCCCACATCAAGGAAAAAATTGCATCTGCACCGCATTCCACCTACATCGTGTGTGATGGGAATATCGAACATATCGTAGGCTGTGTGGACTCCAAAGCGCTGTTGGAACGGGTTATTAAAGAACAAAGCCTCCAGTTGGACAACGGGATTGACATTCGCCCGCCCCTTATTATCCCCGACAGCCTGACATTGGCTGAGGCGATGGATCACTTCAAGCGACGGGGAGAAACCCTTGCCGTCGTGCTCAACGAGTATGCCTTGGTGGTCGGGATTATCACTCTTCAGGATATCATGATGATGCTCATGGGCAATCTCGTTGGGGAGGAGGAGCAGATTATCAAACGAGACGAATGCTCATGGCTGATTGAGGGCTCGACGCCTATAGAGGATGTCATGCATGTGTTCAATATCGAGGAGTTCCCCGACTCCCAAAACTATGAGACCATCAGCGGTTTCCTCATGTTCATGTTGAAGCGCATTCCTCACCGCACGGATTTTGTCATGCACGAAGGGTATAAATTTGAGGTAATCGACATCGATAACTATAAGATCGATCAGATCCTGGTAACACGCCTCCCCCAGACAGAGCGGCAGGGCGAGGCGAACGCAGACTCAAAGCAGACGGAGGAACGCAGCCCCTCGCTCACCACCGAATACCAGGATAACGCGTTTCCGTTGGATGAGCATGAGGCATAATCTCCTTCATGTCCACACGAGCAAGACTTATAAGAATTCTTGACTGAATATTTTTTATGTGGTATTCTCTGGTCGACCTGGTCGACCAGAGAATAAAGTTTACAGGGCAAATGAGAGTTGGCAATCGGATTAGGTTGTTTTTGATATTCCAATAAATTTTTTCGAAAAACATTTCCTTAGTTCCTTGTTTTATGAGTCTGGTAAGTTTGCACCTCGCCAAGGAGGAGATAGACTTTGCTCAGGTTCATCTTTCGAAGGGTCCTACAGCTGATTCCCGTCATTTTAAGCGTCATGGTCATTTTGTTTACGATTCTCTATTTTACCCCGGGAGATCCTGCCCGCATTGTATTGGGGCAGGAGGTTACCCAGGAGGCTATTGCGAATTTCAGAGCCGTTCATGGTCTGGACGATCCCTACCTCATACAGTTGGGACGTTATCTTTACAGGGCGCTGTTCCATTGGGATTTGGGGTATTCCTATGTTATGAAGAGTCCTGTGAGCTCGGAGCTCGCGACGAGGATACCCATGACGATCAAACTCGCCTTTTGGTCCGTACTCTTTAGTACTCTGGTGGGGATTCCTATGGGCATCATCTGTGCTATCCGGCAGTATTCATTGCTCGACAGCGTTGTCACGCTCATAACGCTGCTGGGGGTCTCCATGCCCACCTTTTGGCTGGGGCTTCTGTTCATTCTGGCTTTCTCCGTAAATCTGGGATGGTTCCCCTCCATGGGCTTCGAGACGATCAACGAGATGGTACTTCCCATTTTGACCTTATCCGGGGCCTCCGTGGCGATTATTGCACGTATTACACGTTCCAGTATGTTGGAGGTCATTCTCTCCGACTACATTCGTACCGCACGGGCCAAGGGACAGACGGAATACCGCGTAATCATGAAGCACGCGTTGCCCAATGCCCTGATCCCCATCATGACTATTATCAGCATACAGTTTGGCATGCTGTTGGGGGGGTCGATCATCACGGAGGCAATTTTCTCCATCTCCGGGGTAGGAAGACTTATGCTCGAGGCCATCAATATGAGGGATTACCCTATCATTCAAGGGGGGGTTCTCTTCATCTCCATGGCGTTCTGCCTTATCAATCTTACGGTCGATATTCTTTATGCTTTCGTTGACCATCGCATTCATGTGAAGTAGGGGGGCACATAGAATGTCTTCTTCGGTTCAAAAGGTCAAAAGCAATTCCCTTTGGAAATACGCTTTTATTCGACTGAGGCGAAACTATCTGGCAATCCTTGGAGCCCTGGTCCTCTCAGCCCTGATTCTTGTCTCCGTATTTGCGGACTACCTGGCTCCCTATGGCTACGCTCAGCAGGATTATATGATGATTCGAAAGCCGCCTTCGGCCCAGCATTTTTTGGGCACGGACGAATTCGGACGCGATGTGTTGAGCCGCCTTATCTATGGCTCTCGCGTTTCCCTCCAGGTCGGGCTGGTCGCCGTAGCCATCTCCTTGTTTGCGGGAGGGGCCGTTGGCGCCATAGCCGGGTACTTTGGAGGGAAAACAGATAATATTCTGATGCGCATCATGGACGTGCAGCTTGCCATACCCACAATCTTGCTTGCCATCGTCATTTCATCGGCACTTGGACCGGGACTTTTTAACTTGATGATTGCAGTTGGGATTACTTCTATCCCCTCTTTTGCCCGGCTTATGCGGGCATCCGTGCTTTCCGTCAAGGGGATGGAATTTATCGAAGCGGCACGGGCCATGGGAGCGAGTCATACGCGCATCATCTTATTGTATATTCTGCCAAACTGTATGGCGCCTCTAATTGTACAATCTACCCTCAGCGTAGCTAACGCAATCCTTTTTGCCGCCACTCTGAGCTTTATCGGGCTGGGAATTCAACCCCCATATCCCGAATGGGGGGGGATGCTGTCTGCCGCACGGCCGTATCTCCGCAACAACGCTTATCTGAGTATCTTCCCGGGGCTGGCGATCATGGTCACCATCCTGGCGCTGAACTTCCTGGGAGATGGACTTCGGGATGCACTCGACCCCAAACAGAAACGGTAGCGAAAGGATCGAACAAAGAATGTCGGACAAAAACAACGAGCCCCTTCTGGATATACGCAACCTCTCCGTCCGATTCGATACCGACTCGGGGGAAGTTCATGCTGTGAATAATCTCAACCTTTCCCTGGGAAAAGGAAAGGCTTTGGGTTTTGTTGGGGAAACAGGCGCCGGGAAAACGACGACAGCCTTGGCTATCCTTCAACTTATACAGAGTCCTCCGGGGAAAATCCTGAGCGGGGAGATCTTTTTCGAGGGGCAGAACGTACTGGAGATGAGCGAAGCGGAGCGGAGGGATATTCGCGGCGGCAAGATCGCGATGATCTTCCAGGATCCCATGACATCCTTAAATCCTATAATGACCGTCGAGGATCAAATTGCAGAGATGATCTCCCTCCATTCCAGGCTTAAGACGGACGCCGCCCTGAAACGGGCTCACGAGATGCTCAATCTGGTTGGCATACGTCCTGAGCGTGGCAGGGATTATCCGCATCAGTTCTCGGGCGGAATGCGGCAAAGGGTTGGAATTGCCATCGCTCTCGCGTGTACCCCCGCGTTGCTCATTGCCGATGAGCCCACGACGGCACTGGATGTTACAATCCAGGCTCAGGTAATCACGCTTATCAAGAACCTTCAAAAGAAGGTAAATACCTCCCTTTTGTTGATTACCCATGACTTGGGCATTGTCGCCGAGATCTGCGACGACGTAGCCATAATGTACGCGGGACGTGTCGTCGAGTGCTCAAATATTGTTCAACTGTACAGCAGACCGATGCATCCCTACACTCAGGGGCTCTTTGATGCCGTGCCGCGACTGGACAGCAAGCCAGGAGGGCGGCTCAAGGTAATCCAGGGACTTATGCCGGATCCTACGGATCTGCCCAAGGGGTGTTCTTTTTCCCCCCGATGCCCTTACGCTCAGAACATCTGTTATGAGACCGCCTGTGGCTTCAAGGAATATGAGCCAGGGCACTTCGTAGACTGCTATTTCCCCCTTGGGTCGAACGGAGGTCAGGGAATATGAACTTCCAGGGTCAGGTGGCCGAAAACATCATCGACATTCGCGGTCTGAAAAAATATTTCAAGGTAAGCAGCGGGCTTCTTCATGCAGTAGATAATGTTTCTCTGACAATTCCCAAGGGCAAAACCCTGGGGCTTGTGGGCGAGTCCGGCTGCGGCAAGTCCACCTTGGGAAGGCTGGTTATAGGGCTTATCGAGCCGACAGGCGGAGAGGTGTTTTTTAAGGGAAAGAACAGCTTGAAGTTCGGAGCCCAGGAAAGAAGGGAGTTCTTGAAGCAGGCTCAGATCGTTTTTCAAGATCCTTTCTCGTCCCTCAACCCTCGAATGTCCGTCTATCAGCTCATAGCCGAGCCGCTTTTGATCAACAAAGTGTACGCGAGTAACGAGGAGGTCAGTCGAAAGGTTCGCTCTCTCATGGACACCGTGGGGTTGGCTGAGCGTCTTATCACCTCCTTCCCTCATGAGCTCGACGGAGGGCGCCGCCAACGAATCGGCATCGCTCGTGCCCTGGCCCTGGATCCGGAATTCATTGTCCTGGACGAGCCCGTGTCCGCCCTCGACGTCTGTATCCAGGCTCAGGTTCTTAACCTGTTGGCGGACCTGAAGGAGGAACGAGGATACACCTATTTGTTTATATCACACAACCTCAGCGTCGTGAGATATGTCTCCGACGAAGTTGCCGTCATGTACCTCGGACAGGTTGTGGAAAGAGCAAGCAATACGGTTCTCTTTGAAGAACCGCTCCACTCCTATACGAAGGCTCTTCTATCAGCTGTGCCTGTGGCCGAGTTGGGAGGAAAGAAGGAACGGATACTTCTGGAGGGGGACGTACCAAGCCCGATTAATCCCAGACGGGGATGCCGGTTCGCCCCTAGATGTCGCAATCAACAGGAAATTTGTTCCTGTGAGGATCCCACGTTGACCGAGGTCCGGCCAGGACATTGGGTTTCCTGTCACTTCACAGAAAGGAATCGTTGATTGAGAGGGACGGCTGATTTATGATGGTGGACAAGCATCCTGACAATGCCGGGACACTTCGCTGGTATGCGGGGGTTCCTATTGGGACCAATCCAATTGTTCTTTTTGACGTCATAAAGTTGTCCTTTTTTTTGTGGTGCTTAACCGTTTTCTCCGTCGGACTGCTTCAAATCTTTATCGATGGGATGTTTGTACGCGAGCAGATAAAGGGAGCAATAGGGCTGGCAAACCATCTTGTCATTCTGGTGTGGGCCGTGTTCTTTGCCGTAGCTTTTCTGTTCCTGCAAAATCGTTATGTTGTGCTGTGCCGCCTGGACGGCGAAGGAGCCTATTGCGAGAGTATGAGAAGAGGATGGGGGTCCCTGAGCGAGAGCTTTCATTGGCGTGCCTTTGCGGTAAAAGGCCCCGTAAAAAGCTCATGGGGTCCTGGAAAAAGTGCCCGAAAGACGGTGCCCTGGGCCTGCTGGAATAAAGTTTGTCCTCGAAAAACCACAAGGACGATTCTGCTCAAGGAAGGTAAGGTGACGGTTCTAAGGCTCTATTGCCCCGACGGAAGGTGTTTTGAACAGGCCGTCGACTTCCTCAAGGGCAGGGAACCTGCAAAAGATGACGGAAATGATAGGGATAGGTGAAAGGCTTTCGGGATAAATCCTTGTACCGTTTATTCAAAAAATTTTTACCGTCGGTACCTGGATGTTATATACTCTGGGGTAACTTTAGGGAAGGGAGTAGGCAATTATGAAGAGCGATGTGAGTTCTGCACTTAGGGAAAAGGTCCGGAAGTGCGCCGATGAGGTCATCCGGTGGCGCCACCAGATCCATGAATACCCGGAGCTGAGCTTTCAAGAGTTTAAAACTTCTGACCTTATTGAGGAGAAGCTGCGCTCCTTCGGAATTACTTCCATACGTCGCATAGGGAAAAGTAAAACAGGGGTTTTTGCGGAACTTTGGGGTACTGGAGAGGGCCCCAAGCTCTGTGTCGGGCTCCGTGCCGATATCGATGCATTGCCTATCCAGGAACAATCCGGTGTCCCCTACGCCTCTAAACGGGATGGAATTTTTCACGGCTGCGGGCACGATTCCCATGCGGCTATTCTCCTCGGTACCGCTTGGCTCCTCTCCGATCTACGGGATCAGTTCTCGGGCTGCGTCAAGTTCTTTTTCCAGCACGCGGAGGAGCAGTTGGGAGGGGCCTCCGAGTTTCTCGAGGCTGGGGTTATGGAGAATCCCCATGTGGATGGGGTGCTGGCCCTCCATGCGCTTCCCGACATCTATGTCGGGGAAATCGGCGTTCGGGACGACGTGATGACCTCGGGCGTCGACATCGTCAAGATTATCATCGAGGGAAAGCAGGCTCATGGAGGCTATCCTCATTTTGGAGTGGACACCATACTGGCTGCCTCGACTATCGTGACGACCCTACAGAGCCTGGGATCCAGAGAACTGGCTCCGACGGACTGTGCCTTGGTGACCTTTGGACGTATCGAGGGAGGCATATCCAACGATTACATCGGCGGTGCGGTACAATTGGATGGCAGCATCCGTTACCTCAAGCGCTCGACCCAGGAACTCTTTCATCGCAGGGTCCAGGAGGTGGCCGAAAATGTTGGAAAGGCTCTGCGTGCAAAAGTTACCGTTCAATTTATGCCTGAAATGATCCCCACTCGAGTGGACAAAGAGTGGGTGGACCGTGTCCGAAGGGTATGCCGTGATATCGAATCCGTCGAGCAGGTTGTCGACCTTCCTTCCCCTGCTATGGGGGGAGAGGACTACGCCTATTTTCTGGAAAAGGCTCCGGGAACGTTGTTCCGGTTGGGGGTCCGGACTCGCGGGGGTCCCCATTGTCCCACTCACTCCATAGATTTTTACGTGGACGACAAAGCCATCCCCATAGGGATGGAGGTTTTGGCAGCGGCGACCCTGGATGCCCTTCGCACAAAGGACAGATAGTGAAACATTGAAACAGTGGAATTGAGAGGGGGGATTGAATCAAACGGATATAGACAGGGACCAGATCCAGAGCAGAGGATGAGCCAACTGAGGAGTGTGTGCGGATTGCCTTCCGTTCGTCGAAAAGGGCTGAGTGATTCTCGTGAAGTTTTTTGCCCCGTCAGGGAGTGGTTCACGACGAATTGGGGAAGGCAGGAAAGATTTCTTTTTGAAAAATCAAGGAGGAAATTATGAAAAAGTTATTCTTGTCCTTATTATTTATCCTCATAACCTGCTTCCCCAGTTTTGGTGCCGAGATGGAAAGTTTCACGCTGGGCCTTCCGGGAGATGCCAAGACGCTTGATCCCCATCAAGCCGTCGACACGCTTTCTTTCATCGTCACAAAACATATCAATGAACCGCTTGTGACCGTGGACGGAAAGACCAAGGAGCTTGTTCCCGTTCTGGCGGAAAGATGGGAGATTCTGGATCCTCAAACCTACAAATTTTATCTTAAAAAAGGTGTCAAATTCCACAACGGAGAGGAATTGACGGCTGAGGACGTAGTTTTTTCCCTCAAACGAGCTACATCTAACGAATCGGTTCACGCGGGTTCCAAGGGAAGGTCTATTGATCCCGATGGGCTCGAGATTATAGACAAATATACGGTTATCGTCAAAACAAGAGGGCCGGTGGGCGGATGGCTGGCATCCATGAAACACCCCTACGCGAGTATTTACAACAAGAAAGCTGTCGAGGCCGCAGGTAAGGATTATTTCCGCAACCCTGTGGGGACGGGACCCTTCAAATTTAAGAACTGGGTCAAGGGCGAACGGATTGACCTGGAACGCTTCGATGAATATCATGGTGATAAGGCCAACTTCAAGGACTTCCATATCCTGGTTCTGCCGGACGACAGCAGCAGGGTTATCGCACTGGAAACGGGCAAGGTCGATATGATTTACTCCGTTCCCTCAAGCGAGGCTGAGCGCCTGAACGAATTTTCAAAAACAAAGGTCGTGAAGGCCCCGGGCCTCAACCTGTTCTATCTGGGGTTCAATACTCGCAAAAAACCCTTCGACAACCCAAAGGCCCGCTTCGCGGTGGAATACGCGATCAACAAAGAGGCCTATAATTCTGTGGTCTATCAGGGTAATTCGATACAGCCTGCGGGGCCGTTGCTTCCTGCAAGTACCTTTACGCCGAGCGACAGTAAGGTGTACCCCTACGACCTGGAAAAGGCAAAAGAGCTCTTAAAAGAGGCCGGGTGCCCCGAAGGACTCAAAGTTTCTTTATGGGTCAGTAACTTTCAAGAGGACGTCAATGGTGCCACAGTCGTACAATCGATGTTGAGAGAGCTTGGGATTACCGTTGACATACAGGTTTACGAAACCGGAATTTTCGACAACAAGGTCTGTGACGGAGATTTTGACATGATCATCACCACCTGGGGCATGCAGACGAACCGCGATGCCGGACAGTTCTGGCTTCCCCTTTTCCACTCAAAGAGCATCGGTTCGACGAACTGGACCTTCCTCAATGACAAGCAGGTGGACGAAAATATCGATAAGGTAAACGCTACGATTGACGGGGCCGAACGCAACGAGCTTTTTCAAAAGATTTGGGATCGGCTGGACGAACTTCACCCGATGGTTGTTCTGTCCGTGCCGCATGAGCTTTATGGTGCACGTCGCGATTTGGTGGGACTGGAAAATTTCTGCGACGGACGTCTGAATTATCTGGGTAACCTTACCCTCGAGCCCTGATGCATTCTGACAGGCTAAGGGGCTTATCGCCCCTTAGCCTGATTTCTAGCGAAACGCTGATTTAATCTATGAAGCACCCCGGTGGTACCCCAGCTTGCCTGTTGATGGGCAGAACTTGCCGGGGCCGCCGCTATCGGGATAGCGGCGTGGGGGCATGGGGGCGAAGCCCCCATGTTAATTTTTAGGGAAGCGCTGGAGATTTTTGCCCATAGATGTTTTGCATATTCTCCTTTGGAAAATATGCATTTTTGTTTTAATCAGCGCTTCCCTAGGTTTGTCTAAGGAGGAAAGAAAAGGTTGGGCAAGAGTGGGGAGGCAAATATCAATGGTGGAAAATTGAAGGACTTGGTGGATCAATACCTTCGGACACAGATTTTTAAGACCAGGAGCCTTTCTCCTGGGGATCAGATTAATGAAAGAGCGCTCTCTCGGATACTCCAGGTAAGTCGGGCCCCGATTCGAGAAGCCCTAAAAGAGCTCGAGGCACAAGGACTTGTCGCATCGGAACAATATCGGGGCTGGTTCGTTGCGGATTTTCGCGAGGAAGAGTTTGTTGAAATCAATAAACTAAGAACTCTTCTCGAATACAACTTACTGGAGTCAGTTCTATCCTCTGGTGGACCCGATGACGAGGAACTCGCGCCAATCGAGGCAATCAATGAGGAAATGCGCTCCATCACAAAGCTTTCCGAATCCGACGAAGCCAAGGCATTCAAGTATGCCAAGCAGGAGATGTTGTTTCATACGTCTCTTTATGCTTTGGCGAAGGATAATTGTATCTGGACACGCAGGTTGCTCCGAAACTTTTCCTTCCAGATCCAGAGCGCACTCCATCGATGGCTTCTTGAGGAATGGCAGATGGAGATGGGGGTCGCATTTCATGATAAGCTGTTGGAATGTCTGAGGAAAAAAGACAGCGCCGAATTACGGAAAATGCTCTTCACCCGTCTGGACAGTGGCCCCTGGAAGGATATTCCGCATAATCCGGGCTCCCGGACGAGGTAACTTAGTAGGACCTATGGAAGCGCTGATTAAAACAAAAATGCATATTTTAAAGAATAAATATACAAAGCATGCATGGACAAAAACCTCCAGCGCTTCCCTATAAACCATATCTGGCCCTCACGTCGGAGAGCGCTTCTTCGGCACTCCTCACCTTTCCTTCGAAGATCTGCCGCTCGAAGATCTGCCGCTCGGAGATCTGCCGCTCGGAGATTTCCAGCTCACGATAGATCCGCTCCTTACGGCGCATCGCCTCAAAGGTCTCCATGCTCATGAACACCATGTCACCATAACCATTTTTTGTGACAAATATCGGACATCCCGGCGGTGTCCTTCGACTCTTTTATGAACAATCCCCGGCATATTTATAAGCCCGGATTATTGGGAGGATTAAGCCTGCTCGGGCTCCCGTTCGGGGTCCTTTCCGGCCTTTCTCAACGCCGCGAGCATCCTCTCCGGGGTGACGGGAAGCTCCAGAATACGCACCCCCACCGCGTCGTAGATGGCGTTCAGGATCGCGGGGGCGATGGGCAGCATGACCGGCTCCCCGATCCCCTTGGCCCCAAAGGGCGCAGTCGATTCCGGGTCCTCGACGATGACGTTCTCGACGTCGATCATGTCCAATGCGGTGGGGATCAGGTACTTCGAGAAGGAGGCGTTTTTCATCACGCCGTTCTCCAGCTTCAGGTCCTCGAACAGAGTATAGCCCAGCCCCATGGCGAACCCTCCGTCCATCTGCCCCTCCAGGAGATGGGGATTGACGGCCTTCCCCGCGTCCTGGGCGAACACGGCGTCGAGGACCTCCACCCTCCCTGTCAGGGTGTCCACCTGCACCTCCACGGCACAGGCGTTGAAGGTGTAGGGCCAATAGGGAGCGCCCTGTCCCGTCTCCCCGTCCATCTGCGTCGTCTGCGCGACGTACTCGTCCTTGACGCTGATGGCGTTCTCCCCCGTGTACCGCTCCGCCAGTTCTTTCAGGGTGATGCGCTTTTCGGGAAAGAACTTGATGAAGACCGCGGCGTCCTGGACCGTCAGCCCCACCGTGGAGTTGAGCCCCAGCGCCTCCTTCGCCCTCTCGCAGAGGGCGGCGCGGAATTTTTCGCACGCGACCCTCACGGCGTTGCCCGTATTGTAGGTCTGGCGCGTGGCCGCGGCCGTCCCGGAGTCGGGCATCCGGGAGGTGTCCTCGTGTATCAGGACGAAATACTCCATGTCCGTCTGGAGAACCTCCGAGCCGATCTGGGTCATGACCGTCCTGCCGCCCTGCCCCACCTCCGTCACGCCGGTGTGGATCCCGACGCGCCCGTCCGGGAGCAGCTCGACCTCGGCACGGGAGATGTCGGGGAACCCGTTGCCGTAACCCGTTCCATAGAACGTCAAACCCAACCCGACCCCGCGTTTCTTCATCACGCGTCTCCTGCCACGGAGACGGCCAGCTCCTCGAGGGGCTCGGGAAGCGTCTCGCCCTTTGTCGCACCCACCATTTTGTCCTCCATCTCACCTTCCATGATCCTCCGCATGGCCGCCCTGTCGAGCGACCGGGGCCTCTCCACGCGATTGTTCAAGCCCCACCGCTCATTGAAATGGAAGCGCTCCTCCACCTCGAAGACGCACTCCGGAAGCGGGACGCTCTCCATGAGGAGCTGTCCCGTGGCCGTCTGGGAGCCCAGCCGGAAGCAGTTCTTCAGGCGAATCTCCAAGGGGCTGATCCCCAGCTGCTCCGCGAGGATGTCCATCTGCTGCTCGTGCGCGAGCGGCACCTGGGTCGCCCCGAAACCCCTCATGGCGCCGGTGAAGGGGTTGTTGGTGTACACCGCGTAGGAGTCCACCTTGACGTTGGGGATGACGTAGGGCCCCGACGCGTGGACGCCGGCCTTCCGCAGCACGTTGAAGGCCCAGGAGCAATGGGCGCCCGAGTCCCCCACGATCTCCACCTCCATATAGGTCAGGTACCCCTCCGCATCGGCGCCCGTCTCGTACTTCATGACCATGGGGTGCCGCTTCGAGTGGGACAGGAAGGATTCCTCCCGGTCGTAGATGGTCTTGACGGGGCGGTTGAAGTACATCGCGGCCATCGCCACGTGGATCTGGGGGGAGATGTCCTCCCGGCCGCCGAAGGCCCCGCCTATCGCGGTGTTCAGAATCTTCACCTTTTCCTCGGGAAGCCCCAGGTTCCTGGAGACCTCCTCCCGGTCATAGTGAGGGTACTGCGTGGCGACGGCGACGGCGACGGTCCCGTCCTCATCGAGGTAGCTCACCGCCGCCTCGGGCTGGATGAAAGCATGGTCCACCATGGGGGAGCGGTACGTGTTCCTCGCTACCGCGCGGCTCGCCGCCCGGCCCTCCTCGAGGTTCCCCCTCCGAAGTTTGTAGTGATACAGCAGGTTCGTGTCGCCATGAACGATGGGCGCCCCCTCCTTCATGGCCTCGACGGGGTCGAACACGGCGGGAAGCTCCTCGTAATCCACCTGGACCTTCCTCAGCCCCTCACGGCAGGCCTCCTCCGTCTCCCCGACGACGAAGGCGATGGGCTCCCCGATTCGGATGACCTTCTCGCTGGCGAAGACCTCGTGGTCCTTGAGGAGCACCCCATGATTGTTCTCGCACGGGACGTCCTTGTACGTGAACACCTTGAGCACGCCCGCCGTCCTCTCCGCCGCCTCCGTATCGACCTTAATCCGGGCGTGAGGCTTGGAGGACCTCAGGGTCTTTCCATAGAGCATCCCGTCCATGAAGATATCCTGAGGATACAGGGCCCTTCCGGTTGCCTTGGCATACGCATCCAACCTGACAACGTTCTTTCCGATGGTCCTCAAAGTCATTTTTGCACCTCCCGCATCTCACGCACCACCCGCTCCACGGCGGCGATGCTCTTGTTGTAGCCGGTACAGCGGCAGAGGTTCCCCGACAGCCCACGCCGAATCTCCTCCCGCGTCGGGTTGGGGTTCCTGTCGAGCAGCGCCTTGGCGGACAGGATCATCCCTGGGATGCAGAAACCGCACTGCACGGCGCCGGTCTCGATGAAGCTCTTCTGCAGGGGATGCAGGACCCCGTCCCGCTCCAGCCCCTCGATCGTCAACACCTCGTCCCCGTCGCACTGGAAGGCCATGACGAGACAGGAATCGACGGTCTCCCCGTTCAGGATCACGGTACAGGCGCCGCACTCCCCCTCACTGCATCCCTCCTTGGTCCCGGTGAGCCGCAGCTTGTCCCGCAGGAGGTCGATGAGCCTCATGTTGCCGTCGACCTCCACATGGCGTAGTTCGCCATTCACCGTGATGTCTATCTCCATCACGCGCGTCTCCATCATGCACGTCTCCATCACACGCGCCTCCATCACACGCGCTCCCCTCCGAAATAAAAATACCGCAGCGCGTCGGACAACGCCTCGTCCATAATGCCCACGATCGCCTCCCGCTTGAAGCTCAGGCTCGCCCGCCCCTTCAGGCGCTCGTCCAGGGAGCCCTGGAAGACCTCCGACGCGCGCCAATAGTCCTCGGAGCGTATGCTGACCCCCTTCATGAAGGCCTCCACGTCGGGCTCGCGCATCGCGTGCTTGCCGATGGCCCCGCTGGCCACGGACACGTCCGTGATCTCGCCGCCGTCCCCGACCTCCAGGTACAGCCCGACGGTCATCCTGGAGATGGCCAGGGCCTTCCGGAGCCCCAGCTTGGCGCTCGTCAGGCACCGGTTCCTCCCCGGGTCCCGAAACCGCACCTTCACCAGCAGTTCGTCGGGCTTCAGCCACTTCTCCCTGGAGTCGAACATCTCCTCCACCGGCGTCTCCCTCTCCCCGTCGACGCTCCGGATCACCGCCGTGGCCCTCAGGGCCACCATCATCGGAACCGTGTCCGCCGCCGTGGAGGCGTTCGCGATATTGCCCCCTATCGTCCCCCTGTTCCGTATCTGCGGGGAACCGACGGAGTTGCACGCCTTCTTCAGGCCGACAAGATTGGGAGGCAGGCCGCTTCCCGCAATGTGGGAGAAGGGAAGCGCCGCGCCGATCTCCCAGAAGCCCCCCGTCCGCTCCATTCTCTTGAGCTCCGGGATGCCGAAGACGTCCACCAGGATCTCCTCCTTGAGCCGACGGTGCCTCACCGCGATGACGATGTCCGTCCCTCCCGACACGACCTTGGCGTTTCCCCGGTTCTCGGAGAGCACCTGGAGCGCCTCCTCGACGGTTCTGCACTTGTACCCCTTCAAAATGGACATCGCCAATCCCCTATCAACGGTATCAACGGGTGCGCCAGGACGGAGATCAATCCTCGTCCAGCAGGGCGACGGCACGGATGGGCGACCCCGACCCCGCGCGAATCCTGAGGGGCAGCCCGAAATAGAGAAACCGCTTGTTCAGGACTTTGTCCAGGTTGCAGAGGTTCTCCGTGTTGGTCATATTGTAGCGACCGCAGACCAGGTGTCCGGAGAAGTCCAGGTCGTCGGGGTGATCGATGGCCGGCGCGTCCACGCCGACGTTGACGACCCCGTTCTCGGCCAGCCAGCGCGCGCCGTCGTAGCTGAGCCCCGTATAGACGGTCTGCCACTTGTCCGTCCCGAAGTTCGCGTCGAAGTGCCCCGTGTACAGAAGGACGATGTCCCCCTTCCGCAGCTCCTGCCCGGATTTCCTCACGGCCTCCTCCAGGTCGGCGGGCTCGATGTAGCGGCTGGCGGGGACAAAGCTGACGTCGATGCAGATGGCGCTGCCCCAGAAGTAGCTCAGCGACATCTCGTCGATCGTCTTTCCCCTGGGCTCGAACTCCCATATCGCATCCGTGTGCGTCCCGCAGTGCTCGCTGATCAGCAGGTTCCGCGCGGAGAAGCCCAGGGTCTTGCTCCCGGTCTTCCGCATGTTCTCCTCGTGGGTCATGTTCGTCATGATAAAGGTGTTCTGGTGCATCGGAAAGACGGACATGCCCTCAAAAATCTCCTGAGAGAGATCGATCAGACGCATCGTCGTAACCCCCTTTCCAAATCCAAATCCAAATCCAAATTCCAATCCAGTCCCGCGCCGCCGGAACGGTTTAAACTACCTTCGGCTCGGGCAGGAGCGCGCCGTCCACGTAGCGCGCGGCAATCTCCCGGTCGTCGCCCAGATAGATGAAACGCTCCAGCCGCTCCTCGAGGGAACGCCGGACCTCGTCCTTCAGGCGGGTGTCGTCGATCACGAGGCAGTCCAGGGCATAGCCGCTCTCGAAGCTGCCGACCCTCCCGAAGAAGGACCCGCCGCCCTTCGTCGCGCAGTAGAAGACCTCCGTCGTCGTCAGGGGCGCCCTGCCGTCCACGTACTTCCAGCGCATCTTCGAGCACTCGACCGCGGAGGCCATCGTGTCCATTATGGAGAGCCTGTGCCCGCCGGAGACGTCCGACCCCAGCCCCACGTCGACGCCCTCCTCGAGGAAGCGCCGCACCGGGGCGATGCCGCTCGAGAGGTTCAGGTTGGAGATCGGGCAGTGCGCGACGTAGACGCCCCGCCGCTTCATCAGCGCAATCTCGTCATCGGTGACGTGGACGCAGTGCGCCATGACGGTCCGCGTCCGGCCGAACAGCCCGAACACATCGTAGACGGAGGCATAGTCCCTGGACTCGGGGTGCAGCTCCCGGACCCAGGCGATCTCACCCTCGTTCTCGGACAGGTGCGACTGTACGGGCAGCCCTCGTTCCTCCGCCAGCTGTCCCAGGCCCCGCATCAACTCCTCCGTGCAGGTGGGCACGAAGCGCGGGGTGAGGATGGGGCGCACGCGCCCGGCCCCGCTCCCGAAGCTCTCGACAAAACGCACCGTCTCGGCCAGCGAGGCCGCGGTCGGCTCGATGAGCGTGTCGGGGCTGTTGCGGTCCATGTTGACCTTGCCCACGTACCCGCCCAGGCCGGCCGTCTCCATCAGGTCCGCGAGGACCCGCGCGGATGGGACGTGGATGGTGGCAAAGACGACGGCCCGTGTCGTCCCCACCCTCCAGAGCTCCCGGACGAAGCGCCCATAGACGCGCTTCGCGTAGCCCTCGTCCCTGAACTTCGCCTCCTCGGGAAAGGTGTAGGTGTTCAGCCAGGGCAGCAGCTCCTTGTCCATGCCGAGGCCTCGGTTCGGGAACTGGGGCGCGTGGACGTGGAGGTCGTTGAAGCCGGGGATGATAAGACGGTCCCCGCAATCCTCGACGCGGACGCCCGCGTAGGCGTCGGGCAGGGCGTCGTAGACGCCCACCACCTTTCCATCCTCGGCCACAAGATAGGCGTCGGGCCTCACGGTCAGCTTATCGTGGGACTCGGCGTATACGACCTGTCCCTTCAGAACGATGATGTCCTTCATCTCGACGACTCCTTTCGACGGCTCCTCTTTAAGGTATCGTCCGCGGCGGCGATTGGCGGCAATTTTTATTAGAGGATGCCGGCCAGGATATACTTGATTACGAAAATAGCCCCCAGCACATGGAGCACGGGGGAGACCTCCCTCGCCTTGCCGCGGAAGATCTTGATCACGATGTACGAGATGAAGCCGAACCCGATGCCGTCCGAGACGGAGTAGGCGAAGGGCATGATAGCCAGGATCAGGAAGCACGGAATTGCAATCTCCATATCCTTCCAGTCGATGTTCCGGACCCCGCCCGCCATCATGGTGCCCGACAGGATCAGGGCCGGAGCGGTCGCCGCCGCCGGGATGATCTCCGCGACGGGGGCCAGCAGCATGCCCAGCAGGAACAAGACGCCGCACACGACAGCAGTGAGGCCGGTCCTGCCGCCCTCGGATATGCCCGTGGCGGACTCGACCAGGGTGCAGATCGTCGAGGTGCCGAGGAAGCCCGCCAGGATCGTGGAGCCGGCGTCGGCGATCAGCGCCCTGTCGCACCCGGGCATGTTGCCGTCCTTATCGACCAGGCCGGCGTTTGTGGCGGTGGCGATCAGGGTCCCCAGGGTGTCGAAGGTGTTGTAGACGGCTAAGGTCGCCACGACGGTGACGACGGAGACGATCCCCACGCTGCTGAAGTCGAAGCTCATCTTCATAAAGGTGGGCTCCATGGAGAGGCCGCTGAGGGTCAGGGTCTCGGGAAGCGTCGCGACGCCGAGGGGAACCGCTATGGCCGTGGCGGCGAGGATGCCGATGATCAGCGCGCCCTTCACGCGTCGCGTGACCAGGACGGCGACGATCAGGAGCCCAATCACGGCGACCAGGGGAGCCCCCGAGGTGATGTTGCCGAGGGTGAGCTTGCCCGCCTCCGTCGTGTGCACGATCCCGGCGTTGAACAGGCCGACGAGCGCCACAAAGAGGCCAATGCCGCCCGTGATCGCACTCTTCATGTCATTGGGGATAGCGGCGATGATCTTCCCGCGGAGCGGCGTTATGGTGATCAGCAGGAATATCGCGCCGGACAGGAACACGACCGTGAGCCCCTGCTGCCAGGTATAGCCCATGGTCCCGCAGAGGGTGTACGCGAAGAAGGCGTTCATGCCCATCCCCGGGGCCTGGCAGAAGGGGACGTTCGCCAGGATGGCGGTGAGGAAGCAGCCGACGGCGGCGCCGATGCAGGTGGCCATCAGGACGGAGTTGAAGTCCATATTGGCGGACTTGAGGATGGAGGGATTGACGAAGATGATGTACGCCATGGCGATGAACGAGGTGATGCCGGCAAGAACCTCCGTCTTGACGTCGGTGTTGTGTTCCTTGAGCTTGAACAGGCGATCCAGCATGGGTGAGTTCTCTCCTTTTTCACTTTCTAAAGAGCAGGTCAGGCAAAAGCATGGAGATCTGGGGTATGTACGTAATGAGCAACAGCGCGGTCAAACTGATAAAAATCCACATCCAAACGGTCTTCATCAACTCGCTAAGGGGAATCTTGGTCACACCGGCTGCAACAAAAAGGTTTAGTCCAAAAGGTGGGGTAAACATACCAATAGCACCATTCACCACCATGATAATCCCCAAATGTACGGGATTGACTTCAAACTGTACCGCTGCGGGAAGAAACAACGGCGACATAATAGTCTGAATAGACGCAGCATCAAGAAACATTCCGGCAATCAGAAGGATCACATTAATAAGAAGCAGTACCATAACCTTGCTGTGAGCTATGGAGCTCAGCATATTTGCCAACGCAGCCGGAACCTGGAGCCGAGTCAACAACCAAGAAAAAACGCTGGCCCCAGCCAATATAATCATAACCTGAGCCGTACCTATGGCCGATTCATAAGCCACATTTACCAAGTCTGCAAGAGAAAGCTCCCTGTAGATAAAACAGCTGACCAAAATAGCGTAAACGGATACGATACCGGCCGACTCGGTAGGCGTGCAGAAACCTCCATAGATGCTTCCTGCGATTAAAATCGGGATAATCAAAGCCCATCCGGCGCTTTTAAAAGAATCCCACATTTGCCTTAGAGTAGCCTTAGGTCTTAAAGAAACGCTGTGCTTTTGCGTATACCGGGCACTATAAAGCATAAAAGCCGCACCATAGACGATTCCAGGCAAAAAACCCGCTATGAACAATTCTCCAATAGAAGTTCCCGTTACCGTACCGTATACGATCATGCCGATACTGGGCGGAATAATCACAGCTACGGAGGAGGCCGCCATAATGAGCCCGACGGAAAAACCGCGTCCATAGCCATTTTCGATCATAACCGGAAGCATTAAAGAACAAATAGCTATCACGGTCGCAGGGGAAGAGCCACTGACGGCGCCTAAAAACATGCACGCGATCACCACGGTATAGGCGAGTCCCCCACGCTTATGGCCCACCAATGCATTGGCAAAATTCAGTATACGAGGCGCCAAGCCGCCTCGATTCATCACATTGGCGGCAAAGATAAAAAAGGGAACGGCCATTAAAGAAAACTTATCGATACCTGCAAACATCCGCTGCAGGACAATGTCCGTTCGGATTGAGGTAAAGCCGCTCAACACCAAGGCCGATGAAGCCGTGAGCGCAATAAATACAGGAATATTAAACGCCAGCATGACAAATAAAAAGACAAACAAAACGCTCGTCATAGCTGCCCTCCCTCCTGCCTCCTAAGCTTCATCAGCCGCAAAAACATGTTCATGGACTGCAACGCGTATAGAAAAAAACTGACGGGGAAACAAAGATAAATTATGTACATCGGAACATTTCCAATCGTTGCAGAGACCTGCCCCGTCGCGTAGACCTTCTGGATAAATCTAAAAGAAACGATAAGAAATGCGATTCCGAAAAAAAAGCCCACAATATTCAGGATCAATTTCAGGACCAGTTTCCCCTTATGGTGCAAAATGTTCGACAGAACATCGATTCCGATATGAGACTCCTCCTGTACGCACATAGAAGCACCGATAAAAGTAATCCATACAATCAGGTAACGCAGCATTTCCTCTGCCCAGAAAATTGCAGATTTCCAAAAATAGCGTAAGGTCACGTTGGTGAACAACAAGGCCACGGCAAACAACAGACACGCCGCCAGAAAAAATTTTGCTGCACGATCGACAAATCTCATGACCCCACTTCCTCACCTATTACTGTTTTGCTTACTTTCCAATGCTATTGGTCACAAGATTCAATAACTCCTCGCCCACGATATCCTTTGCTACGCGGTAAACGTTTTCCATGCATCCCCGCATCCTCTCTCTTTCGTCCTGAGAGAGCTCCAAGACAACAGTTCCCCCCTGTTTAATTTTCTCCAAATACCCCATCTCCTCCTGGGCCACCAGCTCCCTTTGCCACGAGGCGATTTCCTTGGCATTACGAGAAATTATTTCCTTTTCTTTATCATCCAGACCATTGAACCAGTCCTGATTGACCAAAAATACATGGCCAAGATAAGCATGGTTGGAGAGCAGCATGTATTTTTGCACCTCGTAAAGTTTTACCGAGGCAATAGTTACCAAAGGATTTTCCTGACCGTCGACAGTCCCCTGCTGCAGTGCATTATAAAGTTCGCTGAAATCCACCGGGGTAGGGTTGGCCCCCAAAGCCTTGAATTGCTCCATAATGATAGGGCTTTCCATCGTCCGGAATTTAAGTCCTTTAAAATCATCCAGTTTTTCAATTTTCTTGTTGCAGGTAAAATTTTTAAACCCATCCTCATAAACAGCCAGCCCTTTTACACCATTATTTTCAAGGGTAGACAACAACTTCTCTCCAACTTCTCCATCAAATATCCGGTATGCCGTCTTTTTATCCGGAAACAGGAACGGAAGGTCGAAAATCTGCAACGTCGGGCTGAAACCGCTGATTCTGGCTGTGGGCAAAAGAGCGATTTCCTGCGTCCCCATCTGTACGCTTTCAAACATTTCCCTGGCAGAGCCCAATTGTCCGGATGGAAAGACATCCACCAACAAACTCCCATCGGACTCTTTTTCCACCCGTTTCTTAAATTCCTCCGCAGCCCTAGCCTGAGGAGTATGAGGCATAAAGCCGTGCCCATAAGTAATCTTTACTGCCCCACTGGCTCCATGTGCATGAAGGATTTCTGCCGCCAAAAACATAAAACAGCACAATGTCAATCTCGCTATTTTATTCATTTGTGCCACTCCCTTCCTCGTGTCTTCTGGACAATAAAATCGCACAACGCCAGGATAATTAATTTCCCTAATTCATCTTATAGGGAAGCTAAGCCGTATAAGCCTCATATCCTCCGATAAAGCTCCGAATAGAGAGACGGTTCTCGACAACGGAGCTAAGGGGGGTAACCTCAATGACATCCCCCCAGCCTCGCTATTATTATCCAGCTTACTCCTTAACGGAGAAGATAAAAACAAGAGAACACAAAAACTTTTAAAAAATATACCAAAATATCAAGATTCTGCAATATCAATCTTCTATGGGCGGAAGGATCCGGAAGTTCTCGACGTCGATCAGCCCCTTGTCCGTGATCTTCCATTTTGGGCTGGTGGAGAGCGCCAGGAAGGACAGGTGCATGAAGGGCTCGTGAATCGCGCAGGAGAGCTGTGTCCGCGCGGTTTCCGCCAGGCGCTTGATGCTCTCCGCCATCTCCTCGCCCGACTGCTCGTCCGAGATCAGGCCGCCCACGGGCAGGCGCAGCTCGTCCACGACCCGGCCCCGATCCGCCAGGGCGATGCCGCCCCCCATCTCGATCACCCGGTTGACCGCCGCGACCATGTCCTCGAGGGACGCGCCCGCCACGACGATGTTGTGCGTATCGTGCGCCACGCTCTCCGCGATGGCCCCCTGTTTCATCCCGAACCCACGGACGAACGCCTTGCCGATGTTGCCGTTGCGTCCGTAGCGTTCGATGCAGGCGATGTAGAGCACGTCGTCCTTCGGGTCGCACGAGACGACGCCGCCCGAGACGGGCAGGGTGACCTTGAGGGCGTCCGTCAGGTTCTGGTCCGGGATGGCGACGAGGCAGTTTCCGGTGACCTGCGCGGCATCGCTGCGCACCTCCAGGTCCGACTTCTTCAGGGGAGCCCTGCGGACGGAGTTCTTGACGGTATCGGGATAGACGTAGGGGGAGAGATCGACGAGCAGCCTGCCCTTGTGCGCGGTCAGCTTCCCCTCGATGAAGACGGCCTCGACCGACATCTCGTAGAGGTCGTCCAGGACGACGATGTCGGCCAGCTTTCCGGGGGCGAGGGCGCCGCGGTCCTCGAAGCGGAAGTAGGCGGACGGGTTGATGGTCACCATCTGTATGGCCTCGACCGGGTCCACGCCCTGGCGGATCGTGCGCCTCACGATCTCGTTCATGTGCCCCAGATTGCGGAGGTCGTCCGCCACCATATCGTCCGTCGCGAGGATGCACCGCCGCGAGTCCAGCCCATCCTCGGTGACCGCCCGGATGCACTCGGCCATGTTCTTCTGCGTGGAGCCCTCCCGCATGAACACAAAGACCCCCTGGCGCAGTTTTTCCACGCACTCCGCCTTGGTCGTCGTCTCGTGACAGGAGGCCCGGCCCCCGGCCACGAGGATGTGTGCGGCCAGCTCGGCCCCGAAGAGGTCCGGCGCGTTGCCGTCCACGGTCCGGTTGAGCCCCACGGCATAGCTGGTGGAGGCCATGATGTCGGTCACGATCTCCGGGGTGTTGCGGTATACGTGCCGGGCGTTGGAAAAGCCCTGTATCTCTCCGATGCCGATGATATTGGGATAGCTCAGAAGGTCCTCGATGTCCTTCGAGGACACGTCGACCCCCGCGGTCTCCAGAGCGGGACAGTCGGGCGCCAGGCACGGCACCACCAGATAGACGTGGTTCGGAACCCTGCCCGCCTCGTCCGCCATAGCCTTCATGCCCACCGGCCCCAGGGCGTTGCCGATCTCGTGAGGATCGGCGACCAGCGTCGTCGTCCCCGAGGGGATCGAGAGCCGGGAAAACTCCGTGATCGTCAGCATACTGCTCTCGAAGTGCATGTGGGAATCGATGAATCCCGGGGACAGGTAGCGCCCCTCCACGTTGACGTAGGTCGTATCCGGCCCTGTCAGCTTACTGCAATCTCCGACCATGAGAATGTGGCGTCCCTTGACGGCTACGTCCCCGACGTAGGTCTCGCGGGTCAGCGTGTTGACGATCGTCCCGCCCGCCAGCACCAGATCGGCGTACCGGTCCTCGGACATCAGCACGTCGACCATGGTGCGGTATTCCAGGGTCCTCTTCATGGAATCAATCCTGCTCAAGAACATCTTCCTCCTCCAAAAACGGACGCCCGGGCCGTCAGCTGCCGCTCATGCCGATGGTGTCCACGATCCCGACGATAGCCGCATCGACGGCCGCCGATGCATTGCCCACCGCGTTGCGCGACGCGGCCCCCGAGACGCAGAGGACAAGCTCCCCCACCCCGGCCCCCACCGTATCGACCACGATGCGGGTCTCTCCGTAGGACTTGAGATTCTTGTCCAGGAACCGTACGATCAGCAGCTTATGCCCGACAAGGGTGTCGTTCTTCTTGGTCGATACCACCGTACCAACCACCTTAGCTACCTGCACGACGGCTCTCCCCCTCTCCGGACGCTGGGGCGGCGATCATCTCAACGCCCATCCGCCTGGCCGTCTCCCACGCGATATCCGTCACGATGGCGCCGGGAGGCAGGCGCCATTCCGCCCCGGACGCGTGCTCCAGGACGTCCCTTCCCGTGACGACAAGCCTCTGCCCCAAGACGGGCCTCGACTCCTCCGACGCCGGCGGAACGGTGTTGATATTGGCGTTGATATTGGCGTTGGGCTCGGGCGGGTTCCGCACCCCGGATCGCTCCAGGAGGGCGGAGACGTAGCTCCCCCGCCGGATGCCCTGCACGCCGAACCGGACAAGGGTCTCCACATAGCCCTGATAGAGGGCTCTCAGCGCCTCCCTGCCAGTTTGGGGCTCCAGGAGCCCGGCGAGGTCGGCGTACACGTCCTTCCCCCGCCACAGCCCCTCCAGGATGATGCGGGACCCCAAATCGTCCTGGAGCCCCAGGCAGATCTTCGCGGCGGCTCC
>NZ_CAUUWA010000029.1 GCF_963548695.1 uncultured Fretibacterium sp. | reverse complement strand
ACGGATTTCGGGCAGACGGCGACACAGGCGCCGCAGCCGGTGCACTTCGACGCGTCCACCGTGGCCAGTCCATCCACGATGGAGAGAGCCCCGAAGGCGCAGACCTCGACGCAGGTGCCGAACCCCATGCAGCCGAAGGGGCAGGCGTTGGGGGACCCGCCGGGCAGGATGGCCGCCGAACGGCAGTCCTGGATGCCGCTGTAGAGGACTGTGCGCGGAGAACGAGCCGGGGTCCCCTTGCACTTCAGGAAAGCACGCATGGGAACGGTCTCCTCGGCCTGCACCCCCATGATCTCCGCTACGCGCGCCGCGACCTTGGCGCCTCCGACGGAACAGAGGTTCGTCTTCGCCCCGTCGGCCACGACGCCCTCGGCATAGCCGTCGCACCCGGGGTAACCGCATCCTCCGCAGTTGGCACCGGGCAGGGCCTCGCGGATCAGCTGGACTCTAAGATCCGGCTTGACGAAGAAGGCCACGGAGGCCAAGGCCAGCAGCACGCCGAAGACCAGCCCCAGGGCCCCCATCAGCGCCGTGGGATAGAACAAAACGTACATGAAGTCCATATTCGTCCCCCCCTCCCGGCTACTTGACCATGCCGCTGAAGCCCATGAAGGCGATGGACATCAGCCCGGCGGTGACGAGCGCAAGGGGCAGGCCCCTCAAACATTTGGGAATGGCGTCGTTCTGGTCCAGGCGCTCCCGTATCCCCGCCATCAGGGTGATGGCGAGCAGGAAGCCGAGAGAGGAACCAAGCGCGTTGACGAGCGACTGAGCCAGGGTGTAGTTCTCGTTCATGTTGATGACGGCGACGCCCAGGACCGCGCAGTTGGTCGTGATCAGGGGCAGGAATATCCCCAGCGACTTGTAGAGCCCCGGGTTCAGCTTCTTCAGCGCCAGCTCGACGAACTGCACCAGTGCCGCGATCACGAGGATGAACGACAGCGTATAGAGATACTCCAGGTGCAGGGGCACGAGCACGTAGTGATAGACCAGCCACGTCATCAGGGACGAGAGCATGATGACGAACACCACGGCCAGCCCCATGCCCCTGGCCGTCTCCAGCTTGGTGGAGACGCCCATGAAGGGACAGCACCCCAGGAAGCGCGACAGCAGGATGTTGTGGATAAATATGGAGCTGACGAAGAGCAGCAGCAAATCCATCAGGCCTTGCCCCCTTCCTCTGCAGCCTTGGGTGCTGCCTCGGGCTCACCGGCGCCGCAGACCGCGCTCATGGCGCAGCCGGAACAGCCGAGCGGGGCCTCCGGCCGGGGTCGGCCACGGCGTTCGGCCCACCAGGCCTGGAGGGCGCGGAAGGCCGCCATGCAGACCCCCAGAACGATGAAGCCGCCGGGGGCGAGCACGATCAGGAGGGCGGGCTGGAAGCCCGCGGGGGCGACGGGCACGTTGAAGAGGGACCCGTTCCCCAGAAACTCCCGAATAGATCCCAGGAAGGTCAGGGCAGCGGTGAAGCCCAGCCCCATGCCCAGCCCGTCCAACGCGGAGGCCAGGACGCCGTTCTTGAACGCGAACGCCTCGGCGCGCGCCAGAATGATGCAGTTGACCACGATCAACGGGATAAAGATGCCCAGCGCCCGGTTGAGTTCGGGGGCGAAGCCCGCCATCAGGAACTGGATGACGGTGACGAACCCCGCGATGACGACGATGAAGATCGGGATGCGTATCTCCTCGGGGACCCCCTTGCGCAGAAGGGAGATGGCGGCGTTGGAGGCGATCAGGACGAACATCGCGGCGACCCCCATGCCCATGCCGTTCATGACGCTGGTGGACACGGCGAGCGTCGGACACAGCCCGATGCACTGGACGAAGGTCGGATTCTCGTTCAGGATTCCGTTGGTCACAATTTTTAACGGATTTGTCATTTCAGGCCCCCCTCGATATTCCGCTTCCAGTAGTCCGCCGCGGCGTTGACCCCGGCGGTCACCGCGGAGGATGTGATGGTGGCGCCGGAGATCGCCTGGATTTCGTTGGGCGCGGAGGGCGTCCGCTTGACCACATCCAGGGGCAGCTGCTCCCTGTTCTCGAACTGGCCGGAGAAGAACGGTTCCGGCGCCTTGGCCCCCAGCCCCGGTGTCTCCGACTGATTGAGGATCCGGATGGCCCGGACGGCCCCGTCCTTCGTCACCCCTACGACGATCTCGATGGGCCCCCCGTATCCCTTGGAGGTCACGGTAATGCAATGCCCCACCGTCTCGGACCCCTTCAGCGCCTCCTCAACCTCCAGAACGGAGCCGGCTTCGGGGACCGGGTCCATGGGCTTGAAGCTCTCGGCGTCGGGCATCACGGCCATGAGGGCCAGAGCCTTCTCCTTCTCCTGAGCCGCGCGGATCGCGTCGGCCGTCGCCCATTGAACGAGCCCCAGGATAAGCCCCGTCACGGCGGTGACGAGGAACAGGGTGCCCCCCAGGTACAACGACTTTCCAAGCAGGTTCCCGAACGGGGATTTTTCCGGCGTCGGCATCATCTCGGCAGCGTCCGTCATCTTCTCGCCTCCCCCAAAATCCTGGGGACCGTCAGCCTGTCGATCAGGGGAACGGTCAGGTTCATGATCAAAATGGAATAGGAGACCCCCTCGGGGTAGCCTCCGAAGGTCCGGATGAGGGCCGTCAGCAGGCCGCACCCGGCGGCGAAGACGAACTGCCCCCTCGCCGTCATGGGCGACGTGGTATAGTCCGTGGCCATGAAGAAGGCCCCCAGCATCAGGCCGCCGACCAGTACCTCATAGAGAGGGCCCCCGGCGCGCCCGAACGCCAGCGACAGCGCCGCTACCGTGGCGATGTAGACGACGGGGATCCGCCAGGAGATGATTCCCCTCCAGATCAGGACGGCCCCGCCCAACAGGAGCGCGGCAGCCGAGGTCTCCCCAATGCAGCCGCCCACGTTGCCGATGAAGATGTTCCAGAAGGAGTGCAGAACGGAGGAGGACGCGGCCTGCGTAGCCGCGCTCGTGGCCTGCGACACGGCGGCCGTGGCGCTCATTCCCTTCAGAAAGGCCAGGGGCGTCGCGCCGCTGACGCCCTGTACGGTCCAGGTCGTCATGGCCACGGGCCAGGAGATCAGCATCATGGCGCGGGCCGCGAGGG
Source organism: uncultured Fretibacterium sp. (assembly GCF_963548695.1). NCBI lineage: Bacteria > Thermotogati > Synergistota > Synergistia > Synergistales > Aminobacteriaceae > Fretibacterium > uncultured Fretibacterium sp. Next base: position 26,090 of record NZ_CAUUWA010000029.1, on the reverse strand, counting down.
CCGGGTTGACGATGTTGCCGCCCAGCCCGCCGAAGAACTGCTTGACCAGCACGATGGCGAAGACGGAGCCGCAGGCGGCCATCCACAGCGGGATGGTGGGCGGCAGGTTGTAGGCCAGGAGCAGTCCCGTCACCGCCGCCGAGAGGTCGGAGACCGTCACGCGCTGCCCCGCAAGCCGCTGCCAGAGGAACTCCGACCCCACGCAGACGGCCACGCAGGTGGCGATCACCACAAGCGAGGAGGACCCCAGGAACCAGACCCCCGCGGCCCCGGCCGGCAGGAGCGAGATAAGGACCCACGCCATAATCTTTTGCGTATCGAGGGGAGCATGGATATGAGGAGAGCTGCCCACAGCAAAACGTTCGGTCATTTCTTCTGCGCCCCCTTCTGTGCTTGCTTTCTGCGTTCGGCCATCACGGCCGCCTTGCCGTTGCGGCAGGTCTGGGTGAGGAACCGCGAGGCGGGGCAGTCGTAGGTGCAGCAGCCGCACTCGATGCAGTTCATGCCGCCGGCACGCTCGAACCCGGCGTAGTCCCTGCGGCGCACCGCACGATCCAGATCCGACGGGATGAGGTGCATCGGGCAGGCCGTGACGCAGCGCCCGCAGCGCAGGCAGTTGGACTCGACGGGCAGCACGGCCAAACGGGACGAGAGCGCCAGGATGCCGGACGTCCCCTTGACCACGGGAACGTCCAGGGAGCGCATGGAGATGCCCATCATGGGACCTCCGGCCAGAACCTTCACCGGCTCCTCCTTAAAGCCGCCCGCGGCCTCGACGAGCTCCCGAACCGAGGTCCCCAGCGGGACCAGCAGGTTCTTGGGGGCGGAGACCACGTCGCCGGTGACCGAGACGATACGGTCCATGACGGGGATCCCCTGTGTAAGGGCAAGCCAGATGTGATAGAGCGTCCGGACGTTCAGGATGATGCAGCCCACGTCCGCGGGCAGGGCACCGGGAGGAATCTCCTGGCCCGTGACGGACCAGATCAACATCTTCTCCGCGCCCTGCGGGTACTTGACCGCGTGGGGCAATATGCGGATGCGCGAGCCGTCGTGTTCGGACAGCTCTCCTCGGATCCGTTCGATGCTCCTGGGCTTGTTCTCCTCAATGGCGATGATGCCCTCCGCGTCAGGGAAGAGCTCCAGGCAGAGCTCGAGCCCCTCGATGATGGGCTCGGGACGCTCCAGCATCAGGCGGTTATCGCAGTTCAGGAAGGGCTCGCACTCCGCGCCGTTCACGATTATCCATCGGATGACGCGCCCCTCGGGGGGCGACAGCTTGACGTGAGTGGGGAAACAGGCCCCTCCCATCCCGACGATCCCCGCAGCCCGGATGAGCTTGAGGTAGTCCCCGCGCTCAGGCTTGTGCCCCAGGTCGTCCAGCAGCGTCGGAGCGTGTTCGTACTGCCCGTCGTTCTCGACGACGACGCACGTCTCGAAGCTGCCCGGAATCGTCATCCGGAACCCGATCTCCTTCACCGTCCCGGAGACGCTCGCCAGAATCGGTGCGGAGACGAAGGCATCGGTGTCCGCAATCCTCTGCCCCAGCAGGACACGGTCCCCCCGCTTGACGAGGGGGGCGCAGGGCGCCCCCAGATGCTGGGACAATGGGTAGACCAAATCCCCCTTTGGGGATAAAACCTCAACGGTTTTCTCCGCCGTCAGGGACTTCCCGTCGGGCGGATGAATTCCCCCCTTGAACGTCGGCAATCTCATTTTAAAACTCCCCTCAAAATGAAACTGTATTCGAGCCGACCTCCCCCGCCTTCCCCGAACAAAGCTCCCGGCGCCGTCCTCCGAATGGCAGAAAACAGCGCCGACAGCAGGGGAAGCCGTCGGCCCGAATGACCTCATTATAATACAACTCAGAAAATTCCGGGTATCATCCTATCGGATACCCTGTTTCGGGTATTGCGCTTCAGTTCATCTCGGCTACAGCCCGTTCCAGAGCCTCGCGGGCGTCGTCCGGCAGCCTGTCCAGGCCCCCGCGCTCCGTCTCGCGGGAGACGACGAAGTCCAGCCGGTCCTGGAAGCGCGCTCTGAGCTGGCCGCGGTAGGACTCGTCCTGCGTATCGATCTTGAAGTCGGGAAGCTCCAGCGTTCTCATCCCCGAGAAGTCGCCGAAGGGGACCCAGTTCGCCCTGTCCTCCACGATGGCCTCGAGGATCGACAGCGTGTGGGCGGGCTTCACCTTCGTCCCCATGAAATCCCCCGTGTTGAGGACGTAGCAGGACACTCCGTCCTCGATCAGGCGCTTGAACCGTTCGTAGTCCATGCCCAGAGGATAGGTGCGGAAGGGATTGGCGTAGGGCTCGCAGACCAGCGCGTTGGGGTCCACGCCGGGGGCGAGGCGTTCCGCGGTCGTCCGCTTCGTGGCGAGGGTCGCCCCCATCACGGAGGCCAGGGACGGCCCCTCCAGCTTCAGGACCGGCGGAATGGTGGGGTCGCGCATCAGCCAGAAGATGGCGTTCAGCGGCTCGTCGATGCGGTCGATGCGATTGGGCGACCACAGGCGCGACTTCATGGCGCGCCCGTTTCCGTTGCGCACGTCCTCGGTGACGGCGATCGTCCGGCCGTCCACCGTGACCGTGGCTCCGCAGTTCTGCATCGTCACCAGGTACTTGTTGGCCTCGCAGCCGATGGGATAGTCCTGGACCTTGTCGAAGTACGAGGGCTCGAGCGCTATGGCGTACTTGTCGCGGACGTTGACGACGAAGGCGTCGTCATGCAGCACCGTGATGTCGTATTTGCCGCCATGCGCCGCGTGCGTGATGGTGGATTTGCCCGAGCCCGACAGGCCGAAGGCCGCCAGGACGAATTTTTTTCCGCCCTTCATGGAATAGCGCTTGAGTCCGCCGTGGCATGAGGCGTAGCCGTTGCGGGAGGCTATCCCCCATGCCAGGGTCAGGGTGCCCTTCTTGAGCTCGCCGAAGTACCGCAGTCCCAGCACGGCGGCGCAGTTCTCCTCCGGCGAGAAGAACGCCAGCCCCAGCGGGTAGTCGGGATGCGTCCAATCGGGGTCCGCGAAGATGAAGATATCCCCGTCGACGTCGGAGACCCGGCGCGACCGGGCGTACATCTCCCGATATCGGGCGTTGTCGTGCTGAAAGTTGAACATCCAGCTGTAGAGATTGTTCTCGAACCCCTCGGGCAGGGCCAGGTGGGCCTTCACCATGAAGTCCTCCTCCAGCCCTACGTAGGCGTCCGCCGTGTAGATTCTGCGGTAGCGCATCCCGTAGACCGCCTCGCGCACCACGCCCGCCATCGCGGCGACGTCAACGTCGGGATACCCCACGATGCGCCGCGCCGCGGCCGTCCTGCCGAACACCGCGCCGTCGTTGAAGAGCAGCACGTTGGCGTCCGCGGGCAGCTCCAGGTCCTCCGGCCGAAAGACGGGCATGCCCGTCAGCTCCACCGTCCCCGGGCTGTCCTTCGCGAGGGCATAGGCCTCCCGCAGGTCGCGCACCCGCTTCACGTTGTTTCCATAGAACAGGGTCTCTATCGTCGTACGGACCGGAGTTCGGTTCACCCTTTTGAAGCTCTCCGCATCGTACGCCCCTATTGTCGACATCCTCATTCCTCCTCTGTTCCATCGATCCGCCGACGGCGGTCCGATACAGGCCCACAGCCTGAGCCCACAACCTGTATGAAGTACTCCAACAACCTTTTATTTTACTCCCCATTCGTGCTCCGCTCAATCTCCGGGCGCCGCAAAACAGGCCAAACGGAAGGCTGATTAGGGAAGCTCCGGAGATTTTTGCCACCTCACTCTCCCTGCAGGGCAACAGCGTTCGGTAATAGCCCGAGCGACTCAATGCCAAAAGCTCGCACTGACGTTGAGCCGCTCATATCGGCATCGCATGGATCAACGAAACTGCGCCGTTCAGCGACGCTCAATTCCTCCACTATAGTCAGGGCATATCAGTCGGGACCAATAAAAAGAACGAGCCCCACATAAAAAAAGGCCAGAATAAATAAATCCGGAGTTCTTACCTCATGGAACAGCTTTGCCACAGCGTAACACAACCCGCTGTAGAGCGACGCCATCAAAAACTTATGAAGGCCCCCTCCCCGACTCAGTGCAGGAACGGCATAACGCAGCAGCAGAAAAACGAAAAAGCTCGTAAAAAAAAATACCGAATAGAAACGCTTCATAAAGGCCAAAAGACTCTACATAAAAATTTTTTCCTCCTGCTCTTAAAACAATGACCAAAGCGAAAGGAAAAAAACACCATCGCACCAGCGTGTCCTTTCCGCCCGGAAACATGTAATCCTTCCAGGAAACCCAGAGCGCCCCCAGCAGCCTCAAACACAGCGATTTCTTCGCCCCACCCGAGACGGTTCTTTCGACGACATGATGACAGGGGAGGGTGAACGATCCCGATTCATCCTGAGGCTCTTCGTAAAATTCCGTATCCAACACATTCCCTATTCCTGGCGCATTCTCCCGGTTCGTTCCATTCCAGCACTCCCCGCCCTGCGGGGCCGTTCCGCTCCACAGCCAGTCGTACGCCTCCCGACGCGCCGGGTCGCTCAAGACTCGCCAAGCCTCCGTTGCCGCTGCATGGATTTTTGCGGCAAAAGGCTCCGGGTTCGCCTCGGGGCCGAAGAGCGCGGTTATCCGCCGGTAGGCGGCCTCCAGCTCCGCGGCGGAAGCGTCGGCGAATACGCCCAGGAGCTGATAGTAATCCGGCTGGCTCATGACTCACCCCCCACTTTTCCCCTCCGCCACAGGATTGAAGACACCCTGCCTTTTTAAGATTCTATAGCCTACCCACAAAACAAGAAGGTTATAAATTGGAAGCACCCCACCTAAAACTCCGTAAATGGAATGCCGGGGACCAGTAAAAGTCCAGCCGCAATTCCTCTCCCTGGCAACGGTCCCGGGGATCTCGACGAAGGGATATCGGAAGGCCCCAATGAAGAAAACGACAAACAGTACGGTGCCGGCAACCACCTTCCCCTCCCTGGTATACAACAGGAATCTCTCCAGGGACCGAAAAGAGGGAACGTGATTCAACAACATCATCCACACCCAGAAAACCGCCGACAGCGCCACGGCCATCACAAGGGCCCTGGAGAGGTCGATCATCATGCCAAACTCGCGGGACGGCCACAAAACGTTATAGCACAGCCACGGAGCCAGACTCAGGCATGCGACCGACACGATGAACACCACGATGAACTGCGGGCTGAGGATCTGTTCCAGCAAGCTCCTCTCCCTTACAGCGCTGGTGGAGCGCTCGATTACGTAATGGCAGTTCGACGAGGGGATCTCCTCGTCGAAGCCGGAATCCGAACGGGATACGGGGCCCTCCACATCGCCTCGGTACGGCTGATCGGGAGGCGGTAGCACGCCCTCCCCGCCCTGCGGGGCCGTTCCGCTCTGCAGCCGGTCGTACGCCTCCCGACGCGCCGGGTCGCTCAAGACCCGCCAAGCCTCCGAGGCTGCGGCATGGATTTTCGCGGCAAACGGCTCCGGGTTCGCCTCGGGTCCGAAGAGCGCGGTTATCCGCCGATAGGCGGCCTCCAGCTCCCCGGCGGAAGCATCGGCGGATACGCCCAGAAGCTGATAGTAATCCGGCTGCCCCATCCCTCACCTCGTCCCTTCCCGCCTCAGGAAAAGCATTTCATGTTCTTCACATTGGCCCATTGGCCCATCGAAAACAAAACGCGGAACAACCGCCCTCGGCTGCTCCGCAAGTATTCGTCCATATATGGCTCTACGATATGGCTCCATGTTTTGCGCAGGGTCGTCCCTTCCGCAGCCGGATATCCCTTTATAGCATGAAGCATGGCTCCCGTAAAGCCCGTTGAATCCTCCACATCCGTAATTTCTGTTGCGGCTGAGGGGGCTCGATTATTCGACCAGGAACGTCGCCCAATAAAAGAAAAGGACGAAGGCAAGCCCAAACAGGGCACGGGTGAGAAAGAGGAAGTAATCTCCCAGTGCGGATTCCGCCACAAGGGATTCATTGAGGGTGACGAACCGGAACAGGCTGAAGCACAGCGTACAGAAGCCGGGGATGGCGAGCTTGTAGATCAGGATGGCGAAGTAAAGATTTTCCTCACGGAGCCGAAGGGTCCGCTCGTTGAAACGCAGAAACAGATAGGCCGCCCAGGCGAATGCCCAAAAGACACAGGTCACACCAAACAAGTAAAGCCGAGATTCGTTGAACAGACCGGAAAGGTTGAATGCACTCGCCGTAACGCCGCTCGCCACAAGGGAGGAGATGACGGCAACGACGAGCCGCCGTCGGGAGAGGTACCCCCAAACGCCGGGTTTGCAGCAGGGGCCCGGCGCCGGGGCATTCCACCCCATGTCGTCATCCGGGTCCAGGCGATTCTGCGGCTGAACGCGCGGTCGATTGATGTTCAAGGATAATCGTCTCCTCTCGTTCCGAAAATCCCCCCTGCCGAACAGGGACGGGAAGGGACAGCCTCAGAAAAAATGAACGGACAGCGACGGATCGGTCGTCCTCAGCCGGCCCTCCAGGTTTCGGGTCGCCAGGATTTTGACGCCCTCGTCCTCCTCGAGGATGAGGATGGCCCCAAGCTCCGGCCTGTCCTCCAGAAACCTCGAGGCCCGGTCCGCCCCCATCACCATGAAGGCCGTCGCCAGGGCGTCGGCCAGAGTCCCGTCCGGCGTGACGAGCGTGGCGGAGAGCATGGCATTGCGGACGGGATAGCCCGTCGAAGGATCGAAGAAGTGGGAATAGCGGACCCCGTCGATGATCTTGAAGCGTTCATAGGCGCCGGACGTGACGACGGCGGCATCCGCGACGGACAGGACCGCGATGGGAGCCCCCCTGGTGTCCCTGGGGTTGCGGATGCCGATGTTCCAGGGAGTTCCATCGGGCTGGGACCCGACGGCATAGATGTTGCCCCCCAGATCGATCAGGGAGGACCTCACCCCTCGCGCCCGGAAGAGGTTGGCCAGCCGCAGGGAGGCGTACCCCTTGGCGATGCCCCCCAGATCCAGCATGCAGCCCTTTTGCCGCAGACGGACCCTGTCGGGGCTCAGCATTTCCAGGTTCTCGATTCGGGTCAGAGGAAGCAGCTCATCGACGCTGGCCGGATCGGGAAGCCGGAACCTCATACGGGCATCGGCGTCCGCGCTCTCCGCGTCGGAGGGCTTCTGTTGGTTGATCCTCCAGAGCTTCGTCAAAGGGCCCACCAGGGGGTTGAACACCCCGTCCGTCAGGGCACAGATCCTCCGGGCATCCTCGATGACGGCGAACACGTCGGGGGACACGGTCTCGGGCTCGGCGCCCGCGGCATCGTTAATGCGCGCGACCGCGGAATCCTTTTGAAAGAGGGAAAGCTGGCCGTTCAGGGAGTCCAGAAGGAGAAAGGACTCGTCCAGCACCTTCTCGGGCTTTTTTCCCTCCCCCATCACGGAGATGCGGATCGCGGTATTCATGGAGGCCCCGTTCCTCGACAGCATACGGACCTCCCCGGGGAACAGCCGCCCCCTCGCGGCATAGGCCGCCGCGAGAAGCAGGAGAACACCCACGGCAGCGCTCAGGCGCATTTTATTCATGGCTCCATTCCCATCCTCCTTCGTGTCCTCCCGCCCCGGCATCCCAACGAGGGCAGGCTGCCGTACCGTTCCAAGGCCCCGCACACACTCGATTGACGCATGAAAAAGCGCCTGCCGGACAATCCACACGTGCATGGAGACATCCTCCTCGCCGGAGTCCGGCGCCGCTCTGCGCCCGCCATGACGGCAGGCGGCTCGCTTATCATACCACCTCGCCGCCTCGGGCGAGAGAAACCTTTTGCCGCTTCATCCAAAACTATTTCGCCCAGACCCCGGCATCGAGCAGCTGCCGTGTCGCCGTTCCGGGCCAGTCCCTGTTGCTCAGGGGCGAGGCCGGGCTGGGATGCAGAATCCTCACGATCTCCACATCCGCGCCCGAAAGGTCCTCCCGAGCCCGCGCCTCGGCGAAGGCCCCGATGCCCACCAGAAAACGGGGATGAAGCGCCGCCACGACCGCGCGCAGGTGGACGCCGCACGCGGCATAGAGCGCACGGCGCTCGCCGGCCGGCAGCTTGTCGGGGGTGAGGTTGCGTCCTCCCTCCGTGCCGTTCCGGCGCGGGGACGCGGCGATGAAGAGCAGCGGACAGTAGTTGACGACGAGGTGGTCGGCGAAAAACGCCTCCGGCGTCCCGAAACGATCCCGAAAAAGGCCCCACAGCCTTTGGCCGCTGACCTCGGATCGCTTGCAGGCCAAGCCCTCCACCGGGTACTGTGGGTGCTCGTCCGCGGGACACCCCGTGGGGACGGCAATGCGCATCCACTCCCGCACGGCCGTGACCTCGCCGAAGGGAACGCCCGTCTGGGCCATGCCCCACGGGCCGGGGTTCATCCCCAGGAAGAGCGTGCGCTTCGGGGATGAACCGTAACGCTCCACGTAGGCCCTGAAGGCGTTCCAGGCGTAATCCAGGGGATTGTAGACACACGCGACCGGGGCGGCGAAGCGCAGGGCGTCCATCGCCTTCCTCAGCGTTTCCGCAGCATCCAGCTGGGCGCGGACGCCGGCGTCCATGGTTCGATCGGGCGGCAAAACGATCACTCCTCACGAGGGTATCCCATTATAGGGCCAGAAGCAGGCTCCTCTCCATCCCGCTTTCCAAGGGAAAGAACGGGGCCTTCGCCCCGTTCTTTCATCCCATCCATTCATCCCATCCATTCATCGCATCCCAATCATTTTACAGCACGCTCCCCCTTGTCCATCGGGCGGGCGGCCTCCAACCGGCACATGGGGGCTCGTAAGGCCAGGCCGGGTTCAGTGAAAGCCGACGATGCGGCGGTGCTGGGCCTGTGCCTCCGGAGCGAAGTCCTCGGCCAGGAGGGCTTGCAGTTCCGCATCCGTCGTCCTGTCGGCCGGGAGGCGTACTAGACGCGACGCCTGGCGCATCATGGCCCGCTCCACAAGGTTCCGCACGAACCGGCCGTTGCCGAAATCGGGCGTACTCAAAGCGGTCTCCAGCAGGCTGCGGGCCCGTTCCTCGGCTTTGGCGCCGAGTGATCGGCACTTCTTTCTGACGACAAGCCGAAGGATCTCCATCAGCTCGTCCGCCGTGTAGTCGGGGAAGTCGACGTGAAACGCCACGCGGCTCCTCAGGCCGGGGTTGCGCTCCACGAACTCCCGCATCCGGTCGGGATATCCGGCGAAGACCACCACCGTCTCGTCCCGTGCGTTCTCCATCTCCTGGACGATCGTGTTGATCGCCTCGTCGCCGTAGAGCCCATCGCGGTCCTCCACCAGCGAGTACGCCTCATCGATGAAGAGCACCGAGCCCTTGGCCGCCTTGAACTTCTTTTTGACGAGCGGCGCGGTCCATCCCACGTACTTGCCCACCAGGTCGCTTCGTCCGACCTCCACCAGGCCGCCCGAGGAGAGCAGCCCGTTGTCCTTCATGATGCGGGCCATGAGGCGCGCCACGGTCGTCTTGGCCGTGCCGGGGTTTCCGGCAAAGACCATGTGCATCGAGGGCCGCTCCGTGCCGATCCCCCTGCCCGCAAACAGCTTCTGGGCCTTGTGGAAGTCGATGGCCTGGAGGATCACCTCCTTGACCGACCGGAGGCCGGGCATCTCCATCAAGTCCTTATAGGCATCGCCCTTCGGCTTTTTCGCCCGGCTCTCCGACTCGGCGGAGAGCTCCCGGTACTGGGGATGGAGCTCCGTCCTCAGGTAGCTGTCGTACCAGCGGTCGAACAGCTTGTTGAGGTCGGTGCCGAGGTACCCGGACTCCTCGCGGGGCAGGCTCTTGACAAGGGACCGACAGTCCTCGATGCCGTTTTTCGCGGCGAGGCGCCTCAGGTATCCCCGGGCCTCCCGGGTGAAGACGAGCTCCTCGTCCAGCCTGACGAACGTGATGCCGTGAAGTTCGTCCATCAGATGGTCGTACAGTTTGGACTCCGACCGCCCCATCTCCAGGATGGTCAGGGTCCCGCGGCGGAACTCGCGAATCCTCGACGCGACGGACGCGACGAGCTCGAAGGAGGCGTCTGCGTGTCCGGACTCCTCCCCGCTGTCCTCCAGGGAGAACGTTATTGCCAGGGCGCAGCCCAGCTGCGACTGATAGAGCTCCTTCAGCTTGTCCTCGTAGAGGCATTCGAGCAGGCCGCTTTTGACGCTGCGCGTCAGGGTGCAGTAGCGCCGGCCCATCAGGCGCCCCCTCTGGAGCAGGGAGCGCAGCAGCAGTTCCCGGACGGAGCGGCGGACCTGCGGGTCGTCCGACACGATGACGTAGTGGACCGGGTTCCCCTGGAAGCGGTCCGGGGAGCGTTCGTCGAAGATCCGCTCCAGCTCGGGGATCAGGGAGGCTCCGCACAACAGCCGCTTCGCCTCGGAGATGGCCTCGCTCTTCGTGCAGGGGGCATCGAGCAGCACCTCCTCGCACTCCGACTCCGTGCAGGCGTTGATGAACGCCATGCCCAGATCGGTTTTGTATTCGTCGTCGTCATCGATGTAGTCGTTCCTGTCCGCCAGGTTGAGCATCCGGGAAAACTCCCCGGCGGTGATCTCCCGGGTATCGAGGATTTTCCCCTTGAGCCGGGTGTGAGTGCGAAATTCCTCGAATGCCTCCTCGAGATCCCGGCGGTTCATCGAGACGGCGTCCACGAACAGGGCGGCGCCGATGGAGATGTTTCGGTCCTCGAAGTCCGAGATGAAGAAGGCGATCGTCCCCTTCGTCCTCGCGTTGGCGTCCGTCGTCAGGGCCTTGAGACGGGATCGCACGCGCCTTGACTGCCGATCGCCGCTCTCCAGGGCCTTCTCACTCTCAAATTCAATCTTGTAGAACAGCATCGTCGTCCTCCCGTTCTTTCATAAAGGTCTTCGGGCCGTTGGGAACAATCCAGTTGGAAGCAACCTATTGGGAACAATCCGTCGGGATCTTTTGTGTGCGAGGTCGTCTGTCTCTTGCGCGGCACGTCTCTTTCATTATCGGGCATAGGGGGCGTTGTGTCCCGTCGGACTCAGGAAAAATTTTTTCCGGACGGGGCGGCGAGCGGTTCCGAAGGAATGGAGGGGGAGGCCGAGATCGCCTCTTTTCAGATGCAATTGATTGCCCGGCGCATATCCTTTAATCTCTAGTCCATGTTCATTTCCTGTGTGGAGCGGCGAATGATGAAAGGATTTCGGTCTCAGAATGTACCCTGGAAAGGTCTGCCGCCGCTGAAAAGCGTGCGTCATCTTCCCCGGGACCTGATTGTCCACATGCGGTTCGTCATAGGCAAGGATGACGGAGCCCTCCTCTGTACGTACTACGCAGAGGAAAGGGAGGAACGAGACGGGAATTGGACGTTCTGGGGGGGCGTGAGGGATTCCGCGCTGCGAAGGGGATGTTTTTCGCTATCGGAGATGCGGAGTACAGTTCTATCCCACGGCGCGGCGCTTCGGCGCGACAGGGGCTTTATGAAGCGGCCAATGGCCAAGGTACCGGAGCTGGAGGGGGCGCGGAGGGCGCAGGATTCTTGTCCCTGCAATTCCTTCAGTCCCTGGAGAACCTTACGCTTCCCCTCGCCGCATCAATGCGGCAGCGCATCCCCAAGGGCAACGTCGCCATCGGAAAATCATGCCCGGTCCGGACCCCCGCAAGGACGGGCTTCCCGAAACCGGAGAAGAAGTCGCGTATCAGGGCCTTCACGCCGTAGGCCGGCTCCGCCGCGTTCGGGCAATCCGTAAAGTCCCCGATCAGCACGCCCGCCGCCTCCTCGAACTTCCCGGCGAGGCGCAGGTGGTGGAGCATCCGCGCCACTCGGGGGACGGTCTCCCCCACATCCTCGATCAGCAGTATCTTTCCCCGTGTGTCCACCGCGTAGGGCGTCCCCAGGAGCGAGGTCAGCAGCGCCAGGTTGCCCCCGGCGAGACGCCCCTCGGCGGCGCCCCCGCAAACTTCCTCGATTGCGCTTCCCTCGGGGTTGTAAAATTCCATCTCGGAGCCGGGCTCCATCGACAGCGCCGCGTCGAGGCTCGTACGCGAGAACGCGTCGAAATCCCGGAGCATGTTCGACTTCACCATGGGACCGTGAAAGGTGATCAGGTCCGCCCTTTGATTGAACAGAACGTGAAAGGGAGTGATATCGCTGTACCCGACGAAGATCTTGGGGTTGGCCCGAACCGTATCCAGGTCCACATGCTCCAGCACGCGGCAGGCGGAGTTTCCGCCGCGGAGACAGAAGACCGCCTTCACGCCGGGGTCGGCGAAGGCCGCGTTCAGCTCCTCCGCACGCGCCTCCGGTTCCCCGGCCTCATAGCCGTGCAGGGCCGCCGAGACGAGCCCGCTCATGCGCACCCCGTATCCGCGCTCCTCGAAGCAGCGCCGACACGCCGCGGCATCCTCCGCCGAGATCGGGGACGAGGGCGCCAGGAGGGCGACCGTATCGCCCTCCCGCAGTCTCTCGGGATAGTTCATCGGCATCCTCTCTCACTCTCGCGGCCCAGGCTCAGAACATCAGGTTGGTGATGAGGACGGCGGCCAGCATCCCGGCGAGATCGGCGAGGAGCCCGCAGGGCAGCGCGTGGCGCGTCCTGCGGATGCCGACGGCCCCGAAGTAGACGGCCAGGACGTAGAACGTCGTATCCGTCGCCCCGGACATGATCGAGGCCATGCGTCCGATCAGGGAATCCGGACCGTGAACCTTGAACAGCTCGTTCATGATGCCGTTGGCCCCACCGCCCGAGAGGGGACGCATGATTGCCATGGGCAGGACCTCCGCAGGCATACCGATCAGCTCCGTGAGGGGCGCCAGCAGCTTCGCGAGATACCCCATGGCCCCGGAGGCGCGGAACACGCCAATAGCGACCAGCATCGCCACGAGGAAGGGGATGATGCGGACGCCCGTGTAGAACCCCTCCCTGGCGCCCTCCGTAAAGACCTCGTAGACCTTGACCTTCTTAACAACGCCATAGGTGCAGATAACCAGGATGATGACGGGAATGGCGTACAGCGAGACCTCGTTGACGACATCGACGAACATGTCCTTCCCCCCTACTCGGCGCCCGCCGTGGAATTTGAGAACGCCTCGTCAAAAATTTTGTCCGGCTTGCTCGCCCGGAAGCGCCGCATCCGGGACATCGTCCTGGCGGCGATCACCGCCACGACCGTGGAGACGAGGGTGGCTACGATCGTGGGGCCGATGATGCCAACGGCATCGGAGGACCCGGCCGCCACCCGATAGGCGACCGTCGTCGCGGGGATCAGCGTTACCGAGGAGGTGTTGATCGCCAGGAACGTGCACATGGAGTCCGTCGCGGTGTCCTCGGTGGTGTTGAGCTCCTGAAGATCCTGCATCGCCCGAATGCCGAAGGGCGTCGCCGCATTCCCCAGGCCAAAGACGTTGGCCGCCAGGTTCATCAGGATGGAGCCCATGGCCGGATGGTCGGGGGGGACGTCCGGAAACAGGCGCACCATCAGGGGCTTGAGCATGAAGGCCAGCTTTCGCACCAGGCCGGCGGCCTCCGCTATCTTCATCATGCCCAGCCATAGGGTCATCACCCCGATCAGGCCGATGGAGAGCTCCACTCCCGTGTTGGCGCTGTCGATCGCCGCGTCCGTAATGGCCTTGACGTTGCCGGTCGCGATCCCCACCACAATGCCGATGAACAACAAACCGAACCAGATGATATTGATCATCCCGCCGCCTCCTTCATAAAAATTCCGCGGCACGGCGGACCTGCCGCACGCGGATTCATAAAAGTCATTTTATTATTTTATCATTGTTTCGGTTCACTTTGCAAAAGCCATCTATCTTATTATGCCCGCACGTTCTGTATTTCCACCCATTCAAAATTCTCTATCGGCGACTATGCTCTGCTACGAGTGGGGTTGTCCGATTGAACGACTGAATTCCGAAACGCTCAATCCAGCAATCCAATAAAATACAGATGGAACAGGAAGGAGCGATTTGCCATGCCCGATTTTCCCAACCCGTTTCCAGGCAACGTCGACCGAAAGGTCAACAAGGAGGAGCTGGTCCAGGCCCTGCGCGTCGACATCGCCGGGGAGCTCGAGGCCATGTTTCTCTACGACGCCCACGCCCAGGCGACCGACGATCCTCTGGTGCGCAAGGTCCTGATGGACATCCGGGACGAGGAAAAGGCCCATGTCGGCGAGCTGATGACCCTGCTGCGCTACCTGGAGCCCAACTGGTCGGACTTCCTCGCCGAGGGGGAGGGGGAGGTCCTCGAGGTCATGGAGGAACTCGGCATCGCACCCTCCAAGCAGGATGCCGCTCCTGGATCGACCGTCGGCAGCCTCATCGAGAAGTAGCGGCCGATCCGAAAGAGAAGGAGGCATAAAGGTTATGGAAGATTATCTCGGGAGAGCCGCCTCTCCCTTTTCCGAAGAGTTCTGGAAGCGGCTGGACGAGGCCGTCGTCGAGACGGCAAAGGAGACCCTCACAGCGCGGAGGTTCCTGCCGCTGTACGGCCCCCTGGGGCCCGGAGTGCAGGTGGCGCCGACCGACAGCCCGGTCCGCGAGGAGAGGAGCGAGAACGGCTTCACCTTTTCGCCGAGGCGTTCTTTCGTCGAGGTACCTCAGCTCTCCGAGGACCTCTGGCTTCTGTGGCGCGACCTCGAGGCGGCCGAGCGGGAGGGACAGCCGGCCGACCTCTCCCCCGTGCGTATAGCGGCGCAGGCCCTCTGCCGCCGCGAGGACCAGATGGTCTTTTATGGGGTCAAGCCCCTGGGCGTGGACGGCTTGCTTACCGTCCCCGGCGTCAGCAAGCTCAAGCGCGGCGACTGGGGGACGGGCGAGGGGGCCTTCATCGACATCGTCGCCGGGGTCTCGGCCCTGCAGCAGAGGGGGCGTATGAGCCGCCACACTCTGGTCGTCAGCCCGGACCTGTTCATCCAGCTCCACCGCATCCAGCAGGGCACGGGGCTCATGGAGATCGAACGCATCCGCCAACTTCTGGAGGGACGCATCTTCCAGGCCACGGTGCTCCAGCCCGGAACCGCCCTGCTGCTCTGCGCCCAGCCGCAGTACATGGACCTGCTGGTCGGACAGGACATCCGGACGGCCTACACCGAACAGGTGGAGCTGAACCATCACCTCCGCATCCTGGAGACGGCGCTCCCCCGCATCAAGTATCCCGATGCCGTGGTGGTCTATCAGTCCGAATAACCCGAATAACCGAAATCCGACCATCTAAAATACAGTCGGCATCCAGGGCGTGTCGGGTCACCGACACGCCCTGGACCTATCCCCTCCCGGCTCCGCTATTCCCCCCTGGCCATCCCTTTACGCTATTCTTTACGTTATAATGAAGCGATTCCCCCGGCGTTCACGACGGCTCCCCGGCCGGGAACGGGGAAACAACGAAAAAACAAGGAGGCAAGGTTCTGATGCCCCATACGGAACAAACGGCGCTGGTCAACGGACGCATCCATACCCCCATGGGGATGGCGGAGGCGCTCCTGATCGAGGCGGGGCGCATCGCGGCCGTCGGGACGACGGCGACCATCGGGCTCCACTGCGACACGAGGCTGATCGACCTCGGTGGGCGTTCCGTCTTCCCCGGATTCAGCGATTCTCACGCTCACTTTCTGGCCTGGGCGCAGTCTCAGGAGGCAGTCCGTCTGGGGGCCTGTCGCTCCACGGACGATCTTCGCAGAACCCTTGAAGCCTACGCGGCCGAGCATCCCGCCCCCCTTGGCGGATGGTATCAGGGGCACGGCTGGAATCACGTCCTGATGAACAACGTCATGCCCACCCGGCACGACCTCGACGCCGTTGTCCCCGACATTCCCGTCTATCTGAGGCGCGTCTGCGGGCACGTCGCCGTCGTGAACACGGCCGCGCTGAAGGCCGCGGGCATCACCGGGAACACCCGCGTTGAGGCCGGCGTGATCGAGCTCGGCGAGGACGGGGAGCCGAACGGGATCCTCAAGGAAAACGCCTTGGACCTGATAACCCGATGCATCCCCGGCCTGGAGGACGCGGACCTGACGCGCCTACTTCGGAAGTACGGCCCCCAGGCCGCGGGCTACGGCCTGACGGAGATCCACTCCGACGACCTCTCGATGTTCGGGTTCGACTTCCGAAGGTCGCAGGAATTCTTCCTGGACGCCGCCCGGAGCGGGGACCTTCCCTTCCGTCTCCGCCGCCAGCTTCTTCTGTCAAACAAGGATTTGCTCCAGGATTTTCTGTCCGAGGGGTGGAGGAGCGGCGACGGGATCCCGCTGTGCCAGGTTGGCCCGCTGAAGCTCCTCAGCGACGGCTCCCTCGGGGGCCGGACCGCGTTTCTGAGGGAGGATTACGCCGACGCCCCCGGCGAGCGGGGTACGGCGCTTTTCGAGCAGGGCGAGCTGGACAATCTGATCCTCACCGCGCACCTCTCCGGGATGCAGGTCGCGGTACACGCCATCGGAGACGGTGCGCTCGACATGTGTCTGAACGCCTTCGAGCGCGCCATGAAGCAGCGCCCCATGGCCTCGCGACACCTGATCGTCCACGCCCAGACGGCGGACGACGCGCAGCTCGATCGGATGAGGAACCTCCGATTGGGCGCGGCCATCCAGCCCTGCTTCGTCCCATCCGACAGGACCATGGCCCTGGAACGGCTGGGGAAGGCGCGCGCCGAGGCGGGGTATCGCTGGCGCTCCATGATGCGCAGGGGAATCGTGCTCTCCTCCGGGTCCGACGCCCCCATCGAAAGCCTGCGCCCGATGTTGGGAATCCATGCAGCCGTGACCCGGACCGCCCCGGACGGGGTTTCGGAGGATGGACGGTTTTCGGAGGACGGATGGGTCCCGGAGGAACGCCTCTCCGTGGCCGAGGCCATCGGGACCTACACCTGGAACGGCGCCTGGAACGGGCATAACGAGAGGCGTCGCGGCGAGATAGCCCCGGGGTGCGATGCGGACCTCGTCGTCCTGGAACGGGATCCCTTCCTGGTTCCTGCACGGGAGCTGGCCGACATCGGCATCGCCATGACCCTGTGTGGGGGCCGCGTCACCCACGCCGTGTCGGAGCTCGCATGAGTCGCCCTCGAAGGAGCGGCATTCTGCTCCCCCTCTTCGCCCTTCCCTCACGCTACGGCATTGGGGACATGGGCCCGGAGGCCCTGAGGTTCGCCGATTTTCTGGTGGACGCGGCCCAGACGGTCTGGCAGGTCCTGCCCCTGACCGCCATCGACGGAGGCTGCGGCAACTCCCCCTACAGTCCCACGTCCGCGTTCGCGGGCAACCCCCTGCTGATCAGCCCCGAGATGCTGGCCGATTCGGGGCTGATCGACGAGGCGGACCTGACCGACGTCCCCGCCTTCGACGACGCCCGGGTGGACTACAACCGCGTGCGCGCCTTCAAGGACGCCCTGCTGCGCCGGGCGTGGTCAAACTTCAAACGCGCGGGGGCCCGTTCGGAGTACGAGCGCTTCTTCGCCGACAACCGCCATTGGCTGGAGGGCTACAGTTTTTTCGTTGCCATCAAGGGATGCCGCGGCGGCCAGCCTTGGTACGAATGGCCCGAGGGCCTGAAGTTCCGTCGTCACGAGGCGCTCCACCGCACTTGGCTGGAGATGGCGGACGAGATCGAGTTTCACCGTTTCGTCCAGTTCCTCTTCTCCTCCCAGATGGGCGCGCTCCGCTCCCGTCTCTCGAACATGGGAATCTGCCTGGTCGGGGACGTCCCCGTCTACGTCACACGGGACTGCGCCGACGTCTGGCTGCACCCTCATCTGTTCGAGCTGGACGAGGCGCTGGACCCCGTATCCGTGGCGGGGGTGCCGCCGGACTACTTCAGCGCGACGGGGCAGCTCTGGGGGAACCCCCTCTACAACTGGGACGCCATGCTGGCGGAGGACTTCCGCTGGTGGATGGAGCGCCTTCGGCATCTTTTGACCTTTTTCGACCGCGTCCGCATCGACCACTTCCGGGGGCTCGTCGGCTACTGGTCGCTGCCCGCCGACGCGAGGACCGCCGAGGCCGGCCACTGGCGAAGCGTTCCCCACGAGCGGTTCTTCGAGTCCCTTTGCCGGAACTTCCCGACCCTGCCCTTCTGGGCGGAGAACCTGGGCATCCTGACCCCCGAGATCGAGGCCCTGCGCCGCAGCCTGGGCCTGCCGGGGATGCTGGTGCTTCACTTCGCCTTCGGCGACCCCGCCCGCAACCCCTACGCCCCGCACAACCACACGCCGGTCAACGTCATCTACACGGGGACCCACGACAACAACACGTCGTTGGGCTGGTTCGAGGAGGACGCCTCCTCCGAGGAGATCACCAACCTCTCCCGTTACCTCGGGCACGAGGTGAACCGCCGCACCGTGGTGGGGGAGATGGTGCGCATGGCCATGAGCTCCGTCGCGGAGACCGCCATCGTGCCGATGCAGGATCATCTGGAACTGGGGTCCTCCTACCGGACCAACGTCCCCTCCACGCCCAGTGGGAACTGGGCGTGGCGCATGATGCCCGGCCAGGCCGACGGGCGGCTGGCCTCACGCCTGCGGGAGCTCACGGAGCTCTACGGCAGGGCTTGACGCGATCGGGCCTCCGAATCGAGCCCCTCTCGCCCCCCAAAGGGCAAATCTGTGAGATAATTCGATTAGGCTCGACGGGCCGCAACCGGAAAGGAGCGTCACCTACTATCATGATGATACAGCGACTGCATCGCAGCGATCTCGGCTATTCCCTCAGGAGCCTCATGGAGAACGACCCGGCCTTCAGGCCGCTGGCCTATTTCTCCATGGAGGTCGGGCTCAAGGAGTCCATCCCCACCTACTCGGGAGGACTGGGGGTCCTGGCCGGCGACATCCTGAAGAGCGCCGCCGACCTTGGCGTGCCCATGGCGGGGGTTACCCTGCTCTACCGCAAGGGCTACTTCGTCCAGGAGTTCAACGCCGACGACTGGCAGAAGGAGAAGCCGGTCCAGTGGAACCCCTCCCACGAGCTGACGCTCCTGCCCAACCGCATCCTGCTCACCCTCCAGGGACGGGAGATCCAGGTGGGAGTCTGGGTCTACGAGATCATCGGGTCCACCGGATACCCCCTGCCCGTCTACTTCCTGGACACGGACTTCGAGCCCAACCATCCCGACGACCGCAAGCTCTGCTGGTACCTCTACGGCGGGGACAACAACTACCGCCTCTGCCAGGAGTTCATCCTGGGGGTCGGGGGGCTGCGGATGCTGCGCGACCTGGGCTACATGAACATCGAGACCTTCCACCTCAACGAGGGACACGCCGGATTCCTGACCCTCGAGCTCATGCGTGAGCAGGGCTACTACGACCCCGACAAGATCCGCGAACAGGTTGTGTTCACGACCCACACGCCCGTCCCGGCGGGGCACGATTACTTCGAGTTCGGATTGATCGAAAGGGCCTTCCCCACGGATGCCCTGAGCACGATCAAGCGCATGATGCCCGACGTCCCCGGGGTCTCCATGACGGAGCTGGGTCTGAAGTACAGCCGCTACGTGAACGGCGTCGCCAAGAAGCACGCCGAGGTGAGCAACGCCATGTTCCGGATGGAGACGGTGGATTGGGTCACGAACGGCGTCCACCCCACCACTTGGGTGAGCTCCGGGATGAGGAAGCTCTACAACCAACACATCCCCGGATGGGAGGAGGATCCCGGTCGTCTGGTCCAGGCCCTGACCATCCCCAAGCAGGACCTCTGGTCCGCGCATCAGGCCTCCAAGCTGCGTCTGTTTGCCCGTATCCTGGAGACGACCGGAAGGCAGCTGGACCCCGAGGTGCTCACCCTGGGGTTCGCGAGGCGCGCCGCGACCTACAAGAGGGCCGATCTGCTCTTCTCCGACCTCAAGCGGTTTCTGGAGGTGGCGGGGAACCGCAAGGTGCAGTTCATCTTCGCGGGGAAGTCCCATCCCAGCGACAACGGCGGCAAGGCACTGCTCCAGAAGATCCGCAAGGCGGCACGGGATTTGGAGGAGTCCATCCCCATTGTCTTCATCGACAACTACAATATGGAGATAGCTTCCCTGATAACCCAGGGCGTCGACCTGTGGCTCAACACCCCGATGCGCCCTCGCGAGGCCAGCGGAACCAGCGGCATGAAATGCGCCCTGAACGGGATCATGAATTTCTCCGTGCTCGACGGGTGGTGGATCGAGGGCTGGATCGAGGACGTGACGGGCTGGTCCATCGGCCCCGAGCCGAACGGGGGGGACCTCTCCGACCACTACGACGAGTCGCTCGACGCCATCGACCTCTACGAGAAGCTCGAGAAGAAGATCATCCCCACCTACTACGAGAATCACGACAAATGGCTGGACATGATGCGCCACACGATAGCCCTGAACGCCAGCTTCTTCAACACGCATCGGGTGGTCCGCGAGTACGCCTCCAAGGCCTACTCCATCGATTTTAGAGGGATGTGAGGCCATGGGCGGGAACGGCGGCAGGACCAGGGTCCTTTTCGTCACGACGGAGTACGCGCCCTTCTCCAAGGTGGGCGGCCTGGGCGATGTTGCCGGCTCCCTCCCTCAGGCGCTGCGTCGCGTCGGCGTCGACGTCCGCGTCGTAACCCCCGCCTGGCCGGGGGTCTTGGACAAGGTCTCGGCCTCCGGCCTGAAGATGACCGTGCTCCCGGAACGGGTCTGCGCCGCCTACGACTGGCGGGTCCGGGACGCGGAGGTCGTCAAGACCGAGGTGGCGGACGTGCCCGTCTACTTTTTGAGGGCGGAGGACTACGGGGGGGATATGTATCCATGGCGCCTCGACTTCCGCACCGCCTCCCCCTTCGCCGTATTCTGCATGCAGGCCCTGGAGCTCTTTAGGGTACTCAAGTGGACCCCCGACCTCTACCACTGTCACGACTGGACCAGCGCCTTCCTCCCCTGTGCCCTGGCCTGGCACCGTTATTACCGGACCGTCGGGGGTAAATGCGTCGTCACGCTCCACAACGTCGCCTACCAGGGGATCCTCGAGCGGGAGCCCTTCATGGAGGCCTCCGGGCTCGAGCCCTGGAGCTTCAATATGGAGGCCATGGAGTTCTACGGCCAGGTCAACCTCCTGAAGGGGGCCATCGTCGCCGCCGACGCCGTGACGACGGTCTCACCGCGCTACGCCCAGGAGATACAGACCTACGAGTCCACGCGCGAGCTGTCCGGCGTCATCTACAAGCAGCGCCGCAAGCTGTCCGGGATCCTCAACGGCATCGACACCCGCTATTGGAACCCGGAGACGGACCCTCACATCCCGGAGCGGTTCTCGGCTAAGAACCTCCGGGGCAAGGTGCGGGCTCGTGAGGAGCTGCTGCGGAAGGCGGGGTTCGACCCCCGTTCCAAAGAGCCCCTGGTGGTCTGCGTGTCCCGGCTCGTGGAGCAGAAAGGATTCTCCCTCATCCTCTCCGCACTCGACTCGCTCCCCGGGCTCGGCGCAAAGTTCATCTTCCTGGGCAGCGGGCACGGCTGGATCGAGAACGCCCTCAGCCAGGCGGGCGAGCGCTTTCCGGACACGTTACACTTCTTCCGGGGCTACGACGAACCGCTGTCCCACCTCCTCTACGCGGGCGGCGACATCTTTCTGATGCCCTCGGTATTCGAGCCCTGCGGCCTGTCCCAGATGATCGCCATGAGGTACGGGACCGTCCCCCTCGTGCGCGAGGTCGGGGGCCTGAGGGACACGGTGACGGATGCAGACGCCCCCGGAGGCGGGAACGGGTTCACCTTCCAGACCTGCGACGCCGCCGGCATGCTCTGGGCCCTGAGAAGGGCGGTCGCGCGTTTCGGCGACGCCGGGTACTGGAATGCGCTCCGCGCGCGGGGGATGGCCGGAGATTTCTCCTGGGACCGCTCCGCGCTGCTCTACAAGGACCTTTACCAAACGCTTTAGCCCGCCTCGTCGTTTTTCCCTCTCGGGCCTTTCTTGCCGGGGTTTCTTGCCGGGTTCTCTTTCCAGGCTTTTTCCCCGGCTTTCCGCCGGAGGTCCGCAGGCTTGAGCGCCGTTTCGCGCGATAGTTTTCATGACACAGCGCACTTTCATGACGCAGCACGTGGCAGCAGGGAGTGTTTCCCTACGAAAGGGGATGTCGATAATGAACGGAGGAAAGTACGGAAGAGTGCTGGGGGTCGTTCTTGCAGGGGGGAAGGGGGAGCGGCTGATGCCGCTGACGCGATACCGGGCCAAGCCCGCCGTCTATTTCGCCGCCAAGTACCGCATCATTGACTTCGCCCTGTCGAACCTCATCAACAGCGGCATCTTCGCCGTCTACGTCCTGGTCCAGTTCAAGAGCCAGTCCCTGAACGAGCACATCGAACGGGGCTGGCAGTTCGGCGGCGCCCTTCGCGGACGGGATTTCTTCGTCACGTTGGTCCCGGCGCAGATGTGGCGTGGCGAGCACTGGTTCCAGGGCACGGCCGATGCCGTCTTCCAGAACATGCACCTCGTCTCCCTCTTCAGGGCGGACCGGGTCTGCATCTTCGCGGCCGACCACATCTACAAGATGGACGTGGACCAGATGCTGCAGTGGCACGCAGAGCAGGAGGCCGACGTGACCCTGGCGGCGAACGTCGTCCCCGTCTCCGAGGCCAGCCAGTTCGGCTGCATCAAAACCGACGCGGCGGGGCGCATCGTCGAGTTCCTGGAGAAGCCGGCCGTCCCGCCCGAGATCCCGGGCAAGCCGGGGTTCAGCTACGTCTCGATGGGGAACTACATCTTCGAGCGCAGCGTCCTGGAGGAGGCGCTCATCGACGACTCCCAGCAGCCGACGAGCCACGATTTCGGACGGGACATCATCCCCAACCTCGTCGCCCGGAAGGCACGCGTCTATGCCTACGACTTCTCCACCAACGTCCTGCCCCACTCGGCCGTGGAGGCCGAACGAATGTACCAGTGGCGGACGGACAGGCCCTACTGGCGCGACGTCGGGACCCTCAAGGCCTACTGGCAGGCCCACATGGAGCTCCTGAGCCCAGAGTCCGAGATGACGCTCTATAACCCCCTCTGGCCCATCCGCACCGTCTCCTTCGCCGATCCGCCCTCCTACTCCTACCCATCCAACGGGCACGACTGCATGGTCAACCGAGTGCTGGCCGCCGAGGGGAGCCGCATCCTGGGGGCGACCGTTTCCAGCTCCGTACTGTCCCGCAACTGCGTCATCCAGCCGGGGAGCGTCATCGAGGAGAGCATCATCGGCCAGGGCGTGGTCATCGGGCAAAACTGCCGCATCCGGCGTGCGATCATCGACGCGCACAACTACATCGCCGACGGCACGGTCATCGGGGAGGATCCCGAGGCCGACGCCCGGGATTACTTCGTCGATCCTCACTCCGGCCTGGTTACGGTGGGGATGCCCCGCATCCTCTACCAGAAGGAGTGCGACGAGAAGGCCATGGACAGTTTTTCCTGGAGCACGTTCAGCTAAGGCTGCCGGAGGAATGCGACTGTAAGAAGGGCCTTAAGGCAAGAACAACCATAGGAGCAGAGGGGAGCGGCCGCTCCCCTCTGCTTTTTCAACACTGAAACGGCCCATGCAAAAGCCCGCGGCCGATTTTCCATTCACCAAACGCCCTCTTTTTCCGGACCCACGTTAACCTGAAAAAGGACGTTATACGTGAGAGGGTATTGTTGTATGCCGAAAGCTGACCGACCATAAACGATTCAAAATTGAAATGACCCCGTCCCTGCCGTCAGGGGCGGGGCCTCCAGGGCTCCGAAAACGTGAGCGCGAGCGACCGGAGCCCGTCGTCCAGGATGCTCAGAGCATGCTGGCGAATGGGATCGGGCACACCATAAAACCCCTCGGCCAGGCTGCCCGTTATCGCGGCAAGGGTGTCGCTGTCGCCGCCGATCGAGATGGCGTTGCGGACGGCGTCCTCGAACCCCTCGGACTCCAGGAGGGCGACGATGGCTTGAGGCACGGTCCCCTGGCAGGTCACGTCGAACGCGTAATCGGGCCTGATGGCGTCGAGCGTGAAGTCCAGGTCGTAATAGGCCGAGAGCGCGGAACGGATCTCGGCAAGGGAGGCCCCGCCGCGCGCCAGAAAAATGCCCTCGGCCGTCGCCACCGCCCCCTTGATCCCCTCGGGATGATTGTGCGTCACCCCGGCGGAGGACCTGGCCAACGCCCGGGCCTCCTCGAGGCTCTCCGCCAGGAAGCCGGCCGCGGATACCCTCATGGCCGCCCCGTTGCCGAAGCTGTTGTAGGGACGCGGGGACTCGGAGAAGATCCACCTCTTGAAATATCCACCATACCTCCGGCCCGGATAGCGCCGACCGAAAAGCTGCATCGTCTCCGTCAGGGCGCGGTCGAGGTCGTCCACGGAGCCGTCCTTGAACTTCCGTATCGCCTGGTACACGGCACAGGTCATGACCGTATCGTCCGTGAAGAAACAATCCGGCCTGAAAAACGGAAACTCCTTCGTCTTGACGTTGTGCCACTCGTAGACCGACCCCACGATATCTCCAACGATAGCTCCGATCATCTGCAAGCCCTCCCTTATTCCGATTTCCCGGGACCGAGGGTATCCTCGATCTCCTGCCGGACCCGTCCGAATACCGCCTCCAGGGCCTCCGTGTCCGAGAAGCCGTGCCCGCCCCGCTCGACGGGGATCAGGACCGCCCCCGTCTCCCTCCGTCCCCCGACGGGCCTCAGGATGGGGACCGTGGTCTCTCCATGTCCAATCACCTCGTCGTCCAGGCAATAGGCCGCCCACGTCCGTGGGAAACGGCCGTTCAGATAGCTCTCGGAGAAACAGCGGAGGAGATCCCGCAGAAAGTCCGGAGCGGCCCCCTCCTCCCGGTTCAGCAGGATGAACGGGGCAAGGGCGGGATTGATCAGGAGACACATGGCGTCCGGCCTCTGACGGCAGAGATGCCAGGCGTAGAAGCCCCCCAGGCTGTTCCCGACGAACAGATGGGGACGGCCCCTCCCGTCCCCCTCCTGCAGCGACTCCCGGAGCTGCGCCAGGTCGGAGGCGACGTTCACATTGCTCAGCTGCGGGGCCCGGATGTCCTCGTACAGACCTCCGAACACCCTGACGACCCGATCGAACTTGTCCCCCGGGGAACCCTGATAACCATGAATGTAGAGAAGCATCGCCGACCTCCTTATAACTTCCTGAAGACGTCCTGAACGGGGATTTTCCTCCGGGCGTTTTCCGCCGGAAGGCGGAACCGTTCGCCCCGGAAAGCGAAGCATACCCTTATTATCGGGCATGAGGACGCGGGCGTCTCCCCCGCGTGCGGAAAGAATTTTTCCGAACGGTCCCTATGCGCCCCCGTCCCCGTTCCCGTTCAGGCCCTTCAAATTCAAGCTCCTCAAACTCAAGAGGTACGCCTTCACGGCGTTCTTCGCCACGGGATGACGGGCCACGATGGCCTCGACGGCGGAGCGCACCGTGGCCCCCCCGGCGTGCAGCGCGTCCGCCTCGGCCTTCCAGGCATCCTCGCCCTCGTCCCCCGGGACGTGCCCCTCTACGACCAGGACCATCTCCCCCTTTAGTCCCTGTTCGAGCCGGGAGAGCAGGCCCGAAAGGGGGGATCGGATCGACTCCTGATAGACCTTGCTGATCTCCCGGACGAGGGCAGCCCTGCGGTCGCCCCAGGCCTTCGCCATCTCCGCGATCTGACGTTCCGCCTTGTGCGGGGATATGTAGAAACAGAGCGTCCAGGGGACGCCGCGCAGGGATTGAAAGAGCTCCCCACGGGCGCCCGGCTTCTCCGGGGGGAAGCCGAGGAAAAGGAAGGGGTGCGGCGTCAGCCCCGAGAGCAGCAGGGCCGGCAGCAGGGCCGAGGGACCGGGCAGGACGTCCGCCTCGATTCCCTCGTCGAGCGCGGAGCGGAGCAGAATCCAGCCGGGGTCGGAGACCCCCGGGGTTCCGGCGTCGCTGACGACCGCGACGCTCCTCCCCGCACGCAGGGCCTCCATCAGCCGCGGCAGGCATTCCTTCTCGTTGTGAAGATGAAAGGGGACGAGCGGCGCCGCGATGTGATAGCGCCGCAGCAGTACGGACGAGGTCCGGGTGTCCTCGCAGGCGATGAGGTCGGCGTTCCGCAGGACCCGGAGCGCACGCAGGGTGATGTCCTCCAGGTTGCCGATCGGGGTCGGGACGAGCGTCAACGGCATGCAATACCCCCTTAATTACTCATTCCAATTCCAAATCGTTTGTAGAC
>NZ_CAUUWA010000028.1 GCF_963548695.1 uncultured Fretibacterium sp. | reverse complement strand
GCACGGCTGGGGTTCTCCTGCGCCGTCGTCAGCTCGCGCGAGCGTGCCGAGCGTGTGGAAGGGGTGGAGATCGTCCCGGTCTCGCACCTGGACGAAGCTCTGGCCCTGGGGTTTTCCGTAAGGGAAAAGGAAACGCCGATCTAATCCAGGAAGCCTCCCGGCGGTACCCCAGCTTGCCTGTTTGAGGGAGAAGACTTGCCGGGGCCGCCGCTATCAGGATAGCGGCGTGGGGGGATGGGGCGCAGCCCCATGTTAATTTGGAAAACGCTGACTTAAATCCATGAAGCCTCCCGGTGGTACCCCAGCTTGCCTGTTTGGGAGAGAAGACTTGCTGGGGCCGCCGCTATTCGTATAGCGGCGTGGGGGGATGGGGCGCAGCCCCATGTTAATTTGGAAAACGCTGACTTAAATCCATGAAGCCTCCCGGTGGTACCCCAGCTTGCCTGTTTGAGGGAGAAGACTTGCCGGGGCCGCCGCTATTCGTATAGCGGCGTGGGGGGATGGGGCACAGCCCCATGTTAATTTTTGGGATGTTCAATAAAGAGCAGAGGTCAGGAGGCTGTCCATGAGAACTTCAAGGCCGTTTTGCCGTGTTTTGTGTGGGAAGGGGCCGGGTGGGAGGGGCCCGGTGTCTGCGTCGCCGGTTCGCTTTGTTTGGGCGTCCGTGCTGGCCCTGGCCCTCCTGTGCTGCCTGGCCGGTTCGGGGTTGGCGGCGGGGAGGGTTGTCCTGGCCCCCTTGTCGGGGTCGGTGGGCGTGCAGATGGAGCAGTTCGTCGAGCGGGTGGTCCGCCGGGCGGAGGAGGAGCGGGCGGGTCTCGTGGTGTTCGAGCTGGATACGCCGGGGGGCCTGCTGGGGGCGACGCACGGCATCGTCCAGACGATCCTGGCGTCCCGCGTCCCGGTCGCAATGTGGGTCCCGCCCGGTGGGCGGGCGGCTTCGGCGGGGGCGTTCATGATGCAGGCGGCCCATGTGGCGGCCATGGCCTCGGGCACAAACGTCGGGGCGGCCCATCCCGTCGTCGCGTCGGGCAGGGACCTGCCGGACGACGATATGAAGAAAAAGGTCGTGAACGACCTCAGGGCCCGGATGCGCTCCCTTACCCAGCTGCGAGGAAGGAATCAGAGCGCCGCGCAGCGGATGATCGAGGACAGCCTGTCCCTGACGGCCCACGAGGCCCTGGCGGAGGGGACCATCGACCTCGTGGCGGATGACCTGAGGGCCTTGCTCGAGGCCGCCGCGGGCCGAACTGTGACCATCGACTCGGGCCCGGTTCGTATCGAGGTGGAGCCCGACGCGGCGGTCGAGCTCGTGGAGATGACCTGGCAGGAAAGGCTGATCCAGTTCCTGTCGAGCCCCGATATCGCCTACTTCCTCCTGATGGGAGGACTGCTGGCGCTCTTCTACGAGATCGTTACCCCCGGTGGCTTCGCCCTGGGGACGACGGGGGCCGTCATGCTGCTGCTCGGCGGGATCGGCCTGAGGATGCTGCCCTTCAACTGGGCTGGGATCGCCCTGATCGGGGCTGGCGTCATCGTCATGGGGCTTGACCTCCTGGTGGGTGGGATGGGGATCCTGAGCCTGCTCGGGGTTGCGGTGATCGCCGCCGGGGGCGTCTTCCTGTTCCGTGCCCCGGGCGGCGAGCTGCTGCGCGTCTCCGTCTCCCTGATCGTCGGGATGACGGCCGCCCTGGGGGCCTGCTTCGCGCTGTTCGCGTTCCTGGTCGCCCGCAGCCTTCGGAGGAAGGTCTCCACGGGGCGGCAGGGGCTGATCGGGCTGGACGCGACGGTCGTCGAGCCCCTCTCCACCGCGGGAGGGATGGTCCGATGCCGCGGGGAACTCTGGCGTGCCCGAACGGAGGCCGGATCCATGGCGGTCGGGGAGGTCGGGACTGTCCTTGCCCTCGAGGGCATCACCCTGGTGATTCGCAGAAAGTCGATTTGCAGAAGCGAAGGAGCGTTAGTCCCATGAGTCTTGCCGTTTTGGGGGCCGGAAGTTTCGGTACGGCCGTGGCGAACCACGCCGCCCGAAAGGGGCACGAGGTCGTGCTGTGGTGCCGTACCGACGAACAGGCCCGTTACATCAACGAACACCGCCGCAACCCGCGCTACCTGAAGGACTGTCCTCTGGTCGATTCCCTGAGGGCCACGTCGGACCTGGAGGAGGCCCTCGGGTCCGCGGACCGAACGGTTCTGGCCCTTCCGACCCAGAGCCTGAGGGGTTTTCTGGAACGGCTGGATCCCCTCTCCACGGAGGGACACAGCTTCCTGAGCCTGGCCAAGGGAATAGAGATAGCCACGGGGCTCATGCCCCGGGCGATCTTCGAGGAGGTGTTGCCCGGCCGGCCGTACAGCGCGCTCTCCGGCCCGAGCCACGCCGAGGAGGTCGTCCGCGAGCTGCCCACGGCGGTCATCGTGGCCTCCGCCGATCCATTGGAGGCCCTGGGCTGGCAGATGGAGCTGAACTCCCCCCGGTTCCGCGTCTATACGAGCGGGGACGTGACGGGGGCGGAGCTGGGGGGCGCGGTCAAGAACATCATTGCCATCGCCGTCGGCATCGCCCACTCGCTCTCCGCGGGGGACAACGCCAAGGCTGCGCTGGCCACGCGCGGCCTTGCCGAGATCATGCGGCTGGGGGCGGCCATGGGCGCCTCTCCCCTGACCCTGGCGGGGCTCGCCGGGGTGGGGGACCTGATGGCGACCTGCTACAGCCAGCACTCCCGCAACTTTCGCTTCGGGGCCGCTATTGGGCGCGGGGCCTCGCCCGAGGCCGCGGCGGCGGAGATCGGGCAGGTGGTCGAGGGGGCCCACACGACGAGGGCCCTGGTGGCCTACGCCCGAAGGGCGGGCATCGAGCTGCCCATCTCCGAGGGGGTCCACGCGATCCTCTACGAGGGCGCGGCCCTTCAGGACGTGATCGACGGGCTGCTCTTCCGGGACCCCAAGCCTGAGTGAGCGGTGGTCGGATTGGCTGAATTTGAGAAGAAGGTTTGCTGAATTTGAGGAGAAGGTTGGCTGAATTTATTGAGGAGACGAGCTGTTTTGAGCATGAATAAGAGAGGACGGGGCGTCATTTTTTCGGCGGCCCTTTTCTGTATGGTGTGCGGTATGGTATGTGTGGCTGCGGCGTTCTGCCCGGCTCTTCCCGCATTGGGGGAGGAGCCAGTCCGTACTCTGACGCTGGAGGAGTGCCTGGCCCTTTCGGAGGCAAACCATCCCGACCTCGCCGGGGCGGAGGCGAGGAGTGCGGTGGAGCGCCGCCGGCTCTCCCTGACGGCCGTGGAGGACCACGTGCAGGCGTCGGGCAGCGTGTCGGCGACCCGCTCCGGCCGGGAGGGCTCGTCCTCGGGCAGCAGCTACTCGGCCGGGGTGACGGCGAGCGTCAGGGTCTTCGACGCGAACCGGACGAGGTACGCCGTCGAGGCCCAGCGCGGTACGCTGTCGGCGACGGAGGCCGAGGGGAGAAAGACGCGGCTGCAGGTCCGCTCCGGGGTCAAGAAGGCCTACCTGGACCTGCTCCTGGCCGGGGAGGTCCGCGGCCAGAGGAAGGAGTCGGTGGATTCGTTCCAGCGTCATCTGGAGCGTGCGAAGAGCTACTACGAGACGGGCCTCAAGCCGAAGAGCGACGTAACAAAGGCCGAGGTGGACCTGGGGAACGCCCAACTTGCGCTGGTGGAGGCGGAGTCCGAGGTTCGGGTTGCGCGGGCCGCGCTGCTGAACGCGATGGGCGTGGACCTGGCCGGGCTGTTCGAGGTTCGGCCGGTGGACCGAAAGCTGCCGGAGTCGGCGGAGGGCGATGTCGAGGCCCTGGCCCTGGAGCACCGTCAGGACTATGCGGCCGCGGGCCTGCGGACTCTTGCCGGGAGGGCCGAGGTGCGCTCCGCGGCGCGGGCCTCCTCCCCCAGCCTGTCGCTGAGGGGCGGGTACAGCGCCGGAGGCGAGGAGGTCTCCTCGCTCAGGTCGGAGTGGAACGTCGGTCTTTCCCTCGCCGTCCCCGTCGTCGACGGGGGGGCGGCGTCCGCGCGGACGGACATTGCCCGGGCGCAGGTCAAGAGCCTGGAGGCGGCCCGCGAGGCTTTGCGGCAGAACATCCTCCTGGAGGTCCGCAAGGCCGTTCTGAAGGTCCGCAACGCGCGGGAGCGCATCCGCATCGCGGGGCTGACGGTCGCCCAGGCGGAGGAGAACTACTCTCTGGCCGAGGGGCGCTACCGGACGGGCGTCGGAGATTCGCTGGCGCTCTCGGACGCGCTTTTGGCCCTCACCGACGCGCGGCTCTCCCTCTATCGGGCCCGTTACGACCTCCAGGTGGCCCAGTTCGCGCTGGAGAGCGCGACGGGGGTGGAACTGACGGAGCCGGAGGACGCCGAGTGAGGTACTGGAGCGAATGGTGACGCTCTTCGAGCCCCCGGCTCGGATTGAATTGATGAAGGGAGAGGTTGAGATGTATGCCATTGCGTTTGATTTAGATACGGAAATGCTCAAAAACACGTATAGAAACGAGAGCATAGGAAATGCTTATGGAGAGATCCGAAAGGTTATGGAGGAGTTTGGATTCATGAATCAGCAGGGCAGTGTGTATTTTGGCTCGGAGGGTACGAATGCAGTGACGTGTTTTGAGGTTACGGCAGAGCTGACAGAACGATATGATTGGTTTTCATCATCCGTTCGGGATATTAGGATGCTGCGCATCGAGGATGAAAACGACTTGAAACCGGTTATAAATCGAACGTTAAAGCAACGAAAAAGCTCGTGATGTAATGTGGCCCAGTTCGCGCTGGAGAGCGCGACGGGGGTGGAATTGACGGAGCCGGAGGACGCCGAGTGAGGTACTGGAGCGAATGGTGACGCTCTTCGAGCCCCCGGCTCGGATTGAATTGATGAAGGGAGAGGTTGAGATGTATGCCATTGCGTTTGATTTAGATGCGGAAACAATTTACCCGCTGCGTTTGGCTTGACAACCTAGCGCCGGTTGCCTGCTTAACGAACAACGATAAGGGGGACGGCCCTTCGGGGCCGCCCCCCTTATCGTATCCGCCCCGTGGTGTGCGTATTTCTACGATGTGCACCCCCGCGTATCCTTACCTTGTCCGTTGGGGGCCCATCCCCTATACTTTTTACCGGAAGAAACGGTACAGACGCGGATGCTCGGAGGGGTTGTTCATGAAGGTTTTGAAGTTGCTGCTGTTTGGGGCCGCCGCGGCGGGAATCGCCTGGGGCGTCTGGTACGGGTTCTCCAGGGACGGGGGGGCGGAGTACGTCTACCGGACCCAGCCCGTGACGCGCGGGAGCATCTCCGCGACGGTCAGCGCCACCGGAAGCGTCAACCCCGTGGAGATGGTGGACGTCGGCACCCAGGTCTCCGGGACGCTCAAGGAGATCTACGTCGACTACAACAGCAGGGTCACGAAGGGCCAGCTGGTCGCCATGCTGGATACCGACATGCTGCAGTCGAGGGTCGACGAGGCGAGGGCCTCTTTGGCCCTTGCCCAGGCCCGCGTGACGAGCGCCAGGGCGTCCGCTGCTGATGCGGACCGGACCTTCAGGCGCAATAAGGAGCTCTGGGAGCGGAACCTGATCGCGCGGAGCGAGCTGGATGCCGCGGAGACCAAGCTCTCCCTGGCCCGCGCCTCGTTGGCCGAGCACAACGCCCAGGTCGTGCAGGCGAAGGCCTCGTTGAAGCAGGCCGAGACGAGCCTGGGCTACGCGCGCATCGTCTCGCCCGTCGACGGGGTGGTCATCGCGCGAAAGGTGGATGTGGGGCAGACCGTGGCAGCCAGCCTCCAGACGCCTACGCTTTTCTCCATCGCCCGCGACCTGACCCGGATGCAGATCGAGGCCAGCGTCGACGAGGCGGACATCGGACGCATCGCGGAGGGGCAGAAAGCGATCTGCCGGTTCGATGCGTGGCCGGACACGACGTTCGAGGGGACGGTGACGCAGGTGCGCCTGAAGTCCACGGTCGTCTCCAACGTCGTCACCTACACGGTGATCATTCGGGTGGACAACTCGGAGCTGAAGCTGAAGCCCAGTATGACGGCCAACGTGACCATCGTCACGGAGGAGAAGAAGGATGTGCTGAAGGTCCCGGCCGCGGCGCTCCGCTTCACGCCGCCGGGCGATGTCCTCGCCGCACTCTCCGCGCCCTCCGGGACGGAGAAGGAGGAGAAGGGGGCGGGGTCGATCATGGGGTTGCCCCCGATGCGGCGGAGGAATGGGAACCGTTCGGACGACGAGGACGAGCCCGTGGTCTGGGTCGTGGAGGACGGAAAGATTGTGGGCAGCGTCCCCGTCGGGGAACAGGGGATCAGCGACCGAACGTGGGTGGAGGTCTCGGACTCGCAGCTCAAGGAGGGACAGGAGCTGGCCGTCTCCTTCAGCACCGCCGGGGCGGCCGTCGTGGCCGGGGGCGAGGCCGTCGTGGTGAGGTCGGGCCGATGAGCGTCCCGGATTCCGCTTCGCAGAGGCCCGCGCGCCCTCTGATCGAGGTCGAGGACCTCGTCAAGATCTACCGGACCGGGGACGTGGAGCTGCGTGCGCTGGACGGCGTCTCCTTCTCGGTGGCGCACGGGGAGTTCGTGGCGGTGATGGGGCCCTCGGGGTCGGGAAAGTCCACGACGATGAACATGCTGGGCTGCCTGGACTCCCCGACCGAGGGCCGTTACCTCCTCGACGGGCGGGACGTGGCCCGCCTCTCGGGCGACGAGCTGGCGAGGGTCCGCAACGAGAAGCTGGGCTTCGTGTTCCAGGGGTTCAACCTGCTGCCGCGCCTGTCGGCCGTGGACAACGTCGCGCTCCCCCTCGTCTATTCGGGGGTCCCCTCGCGGGAACGGAGCGAGCGTGCCCGAGAGGCCCTGGAGCGCGTGGGGCTGGGCGCCCGTCTGAAGCACAGGCCCAATCAGATGAGCGGCGGCCAGCAGCAGCGCGTCGCTATCGCGCGGGCCCTCGTCGGCAGGGCCCCTCTGATCCTGGCCGACGAGCCGACGGGGAACCTGGACACGCGGACGAGCGAGGAGATCATGGATCTCCTCGTCGAGGTCAACCGGGAGGGCAAGACGGTGGTGTTGGTGACGCACGAGCCGGACATCGCCGCCTACGCGCGGCGAGTCCTGCACTTCAAGGACGGCCGTCTGGTCTCCGACGAGGCGGCCTCCGGAAGGGGGAACTGAGGATGTTCGAGACGCTGCGCACCGCCCTGTCCTCGCTCTTGGCGAACAAGACGCGCTCGCTTCTGACGATGCTGGGCGTGGTCATCGGGGTCGGGGCGGTCATCGCGATGGTCGCCGTGGGGAATGGCGCCTCCGTCCAGATGCAGGACCTCGTCTCCGGCCTGGGGAGCAACCTGCTCATCCTGAGCCCGGGAGCGCCCCGTTCGGGCGGCGTGCGTCAGAGCGGGGGCGCGCGCCTGACCCTCTCCGACGTGAGGGCCGTGACGGAGGAGTGCTGGTCGGTGCTCCGGGCGGCCCCCCTGGTGAACCTCTCGGCCCAGCTGATCTACGAGAACCAGAACTGGCCGACCCGCGTGACGGGCACGACGCCGTCGTTCTTCGACGTCGATAACCGCAGCATCTACCTGGGGCGGCTTTTGGACGAGGAGGACGAGCGGAGCGCGGCCAAGGTCTGCGTCATCGGCCAGACGGTCGCCACCCAGCTCTTCGGCACGACGAGCCCCGTGGGCAGGATCATCCGGATCAACAAGATCCCCTTCGAGGTCGTGGGCGTGCTGGCCCCGAAGGGCGGCGGGTCGATGGGGCAGGACCAGGACGATACGGTGGTGGCGCCGATTACCACGGCGCAGCGGCGCCTGGTGCGCAGCTCGTTGGCCGAAGCCGTGCACATGGCCCTCATCCAGGTCCGGGACGTCAGCATGCTGGAGGGGGGGATGGCGGAGATCCGGGCCCTGATGCGCCAGCGACATCGAATCGGCAGGGGGAAGGACGACGACTTCGAGATCTGGAACATGACCCAGATGGTGGAGTCCCTGCAGCAGTCGACCTGGGTGATGTCCGCGCTGCTCGGGGCCGTGGCCTCGATCTCCCTGCTGGTGGGGGGGATCGGCATCATGAACATCATGCTGGTCTCCGTCACGGAGCGGACTCGCGAGATCGGGATCCGCATGGCGATAGGGGCCCGCGCCGGGGACATCCGGCTGCAGTTTCTGCTGGAGGCGCTGGTGCTGTCCCTGCTGGGCGGCGCTTTGGGGATCCTCCTGGGGATGGCGGCGTCCTGGGGCGTGACGGAGTTTTTGACGTGGCCCACGTCCGTGTCGCCCGGGGCCATCGCGTTGGCGGCGGGGTTCTCCGGCGTCGTCGGGGTCTTCTTCGGCCTCTATCCGGCCTGGAAGGCGTCGCGGCTCAGGCCCATCGACGCCCTGCGGTTCGAGTGACTGGCGTATAATTGTATCCGGTTGGGGCGGCACGTTGTCATTGTACAATGTTCCGCCCCAGTTATATAATCATAAGAAAAAATTAAATGATTGGAGGGGATTCGATGTTTCTCACAAGCCGTGTACATAAAGTGGGAGGGTCGCTGATGATCTCCATCCCATCCAAGATAACACGAGCGCTGTCGTTGACGCCTGCGACGGCAATGCGGCTGGAAGTTCAGAGGGGGCGGATTATCGTTACTCCCTGCGAGCGGTCGCCGGAATACTCGCTCCAGCAACTTGTTTCGATGACTGATTTTAGTGATCGCGACGCTGCGTGGCTGGATGACGAGGCGGATGGGGCCGAGCTGATTTGAAGCGCGGCGATATTTACCGGGTGTGCCTGAACCCTGTTTCGGGACATGAACAACGGGGAGCGGCGAGGCCGGTTCTGGTCGTCTCCCCGTCCGTCTTCAATAATGCCGCCAACGTTGCCGTTGCGGTCCCCATCACTCAGGGGGCGGGAGGGACCGCCTTCTCGCAGAACCTTGGTTTCGCCGTGCCGCTTTCCTCTCAGGATGTGAACGGAGCCGAGGCGATCTCCGGCATCATTCGGTGCGATCAGCCGAGGGTGCTGGATCTGAAGTCTCGTGGGGGCAGAAAGGTTGCCGAGGTCTCCGTCCTGGTCATGGAGGAGGTCCTGGCTCGGATTGTGACACTCTTCGACCCCTCCGACCCGGATTGAATCGACGAAGAGGGGAGATGTATGCCATCGACGCCCTGCGGTTCGAGTGACTGGCGTATGACTCGACGACCACCGATTTTCAGTCGGTGGTCGTCGAGTTGTTTGACCTCAGGCTTTTTCGGAGGTGCTGCATGCGGACATCGGCTATCGATCGTCCCGACGTGCCCAGTACCCCTCGCGGTCTATCGACCAGTAAACAGGCTTTTCGTCCGTATGGTTGGTGTCGCACGAGCCGGGAGCCCACGCCAGTTTTCCCTCTTTCCACGGGCTGCCTCGATCCCAGCCGCCGAGGAGTTCCTTCGTCCCCTGCATTCCTTCGTCTCCACCGCCTTCCGGAGCGTGTCCCAGAACGATGTCGCTCCCTATTTCGGGGTGCTCCCTGTCCGGACGAACGGGCTTTCCGAAGACGGCGGTGTCGTTGGACGACTCGTCGATACGGCGTATCTTCCCAAGACCGTATCGGGTGTCGCCTCCGATGAAGAGGGTCTCGACAGCCCGCAGACGTCCGGGAATGTCTTTTTGCTCGTGAATTTTTTCTCCCTGCTCGTGATGGAGGTCGTCGTTCAGAAAAACATACCCCAGAAGCAGTACGGGGGCCGCCGTTTCTCCCTGGCTGTTGGAATCGCGCCACCAGGGACTGATGCATTCCGTGTGCCGCAGCGAGCCCTCGAGTGCGGAGTCCGATTCGGGAACGATTGCCGTGCCGGGGCGGGAGTCCAATAGGCGGCGCCGGAAATCGCGGTCCGACAGACTTTTGTCACTGTTCTGGAGGCACCACCGGAGGCCTTTCTCCTTCTCGAATTTCGGCAGCCAAGCCAGAAATTTGCCGTCCCGTTTCTCGGCGGGAAAGAGGTAGGTGAAGCGGCAGCTTCGCTTGACCTCACCTCCCACACCTTCGTAATTCGGAAAGCTTCCGCCGCTTTTCAATCGGGCTATTTCGGCGGTCACGGCTCCCCAAAGTGCACGCGCCGGGACGTAGGGCCTGCAGCGATTCAGCGCCCCTGCCGGGGACATGCCGACGAAAAGCGGCGCTTCCAGCCGCCAGACCCATCGAAATAACGACCAGCTCATGTTCGTGACTCGCTCTTTTGTGGTACCCGCGCGTGATAGCGGGCGTAGACGAGCGCTTGACGGATCAGATCGCGGGCCAGCAGCAACTTGTCGAGGTCCTCGCTCATCGACTGAAGCGACTTGAAGATGTCGCCATTGCCATTGCCAGAAAGCAAAGGGGCCCGCCGCGGTGTTTCTCTCAGGAGCTTGTGAGCCTCCTGCACGATAGTTGGGGCTGCTTTGCCCCCCCGCGTCTTCAGGAAAAGAAACAGGGCATAACCCCCCTGCTCCTCCAAGACGGCGAGAGCACTCGTGACGAGCTTCTCGAGCTCCTTCGACGGTTTCTCCGCGATAGCTTGGCCCGTCCTGGCGCAGGCGAGGTCCAGGTTCTCGAAAGCCGGAGCGTCCATCACCGGTCTCCCTCCTCCGTCCCGCCCGCATCGGGAAGGCCCTGATTGTTCAGCACTCGCAGCCGTCCCATCCCTCGGCTTCCCATGCCGCCGATACCGAGATGCTCCAGATAGGGCCAGGTGTCTGCGATAACCTTTTTGACCTTCTCCGGCGAGTCGAGCTCCTTCACGTCGTTTTGACCGACATTTTCACCGACCCTGAAGTGCTTGGGATTTCGGCAGGTCAGTTCCCAAGAGAGCACCGTGCCCCGGGGCAGGGCCTCGTAGGTGAACAGCGCCCCTTCCTCCGCCGCCCCCGTGGCCGGATCGATGGCGACCGAGGTCCGCACTTCGAGGTTGCTGTTCACGATATAGGCAAACAGCTTGTCGGAGACGATCCCCAGGTTGTCGGTGATGTAGTCGGGCGCATTCAATTTCTTAATCTTTTGAATTATCCCGTCCGGCTGAATTGTCTCGTCCTTCTGTGGCCAGTTCGTTTCGACCGGCAGAAAGAGCCAGCCGAGGTTCAGGGAGCCTCCCGTCTGATCCACCTTGCGGTAAACGGCCTGTTGATTGGGTAGTACCGGGAGTTCCGCAGTCCTGGATTGCCGCAATGCCGTTGGGCACGTGATCCACTGCGGCCCCAACTGCGAGGCCACGGGAAAAAGCAGCACGTGCATGTCGCTGAACGCCGCCAGACCCGCGAACCCGCCGCTCGAGCCCGCGCCTTTGGCGAAACCGAACACGGTGCAGACAGGACAATTGGCCTTCCCGCAGTGTCCGCCTCCGCCGTCGGGCTGGCCGAGCCCCGCGCATCTGAGGTATTTCTCCTCTCCCTCCTTCATGGCCGTGTAGGCCCGCATGACGCCTGCGATGCTCGAACCGGGGATCTTCGGTATCCGCGTCACCGGATCGCGCACGATGGTGTTGTCCACCCGGCCCAGCCGGGCTCCGCCCGCCCCGACATGGATGGGGTCGAGCGCCATGCCGGCAAACGAAAACGTCTCGAAGCTCTCGTTGCATTTTTCATTGGGGCTTCCATTGGGACTTTCATTTTTTGCAGTCATCGTTTACCTCCGGACACTTGCTTTTTCAATACGCTTATGTGCCACTCCAGGCTCCAGTCCAGTAGGCCGTCTCCGGCGGCCTCCACTAACTCCTCGAGGCAGGCGCCGCGAACGCCCAGACGTTCGTGGAACACCGCGCGCGCAAGATCGAGCCAGGCTGCCTCTCCTCCGTCGAGCCATGTCCCATCCGCGCCCTGCCAGGCTTCGCGCCGCTCGACGACCTCCGACCATGCTCCGCGGAGCGCGGTCTGGCTCGGTGCATACCGGTCCACCAGCTGCCAGAGCTCGCGCATCCTCAGCCATTCCATGAGCGGCCTGCGGGGCGGCGATTGGAATCGCTTTGTCGCATCGTCCATGAAGAGGACGGCGATGCGCGACGGGTGGACGGAGATGCCATCCCCGCTTTGCAGGTCGCTCGCGTGCCTGAAGACCTGCCCGTTCGGATACCGGAAGTCCCGAGGAAAGCGGGGATGCTTGTCCTCCACGGCGAGGTAGGGATAGAACACGTCGTCCCGTCCGTCGGGAAGTGTGATAGGGACGGTCTGAAGAAGCTCTTGCGGGTGATCGAGGGACTCGAGCCTGAGGGCGGCGACGCCCTCCCGCGTTTCGCATCCCGCCACCCGCCAGGTTTCGGGCTCGTTCGTCCCATCCAGGTCGCTCTCGATGTTCCGCGCCGCTTCGATCCCCGCCTGAAACGGCATCATTCTGGAGAAGGCCACCACCCCGACCCGAAGCGGCAGGCGGTCCCAGACGCGGGCAAATTGGGCACGCCACGCTTCAGCCGCCCGATCCACACAGGCCGATGCGGCTTCGAGCGGCAGAAGGACCCGAAAGCGCATAGGGGAAAGCTCGAGCGGGATCACCGGATGGTAAACGCCCAAGGCGCCGGAAACATTCTCAACCGATTGCACCTTCAACGTACCGGCATTCTTGTTGTCGTCGTCTTTCAGTACGATCTCTTTGTTCTGGAGCGCGCTCTTGTCCTGTTCTGGAGCCAGGAATCGGGACATGTTGAAGAGGGTGACGAAGCCTTTCCGTTCTTCGTCGAACAGCAGATCGATGGGGTTGCCGTCGCACCTGCCATTGTAGGGGACCCTGTTTTTCCATGTCGGTGACGGTTGGTCGGGTTTCAAGAGCAATCGCCGCACACGCCAGCAATTTGGGTCCGCGGCCGCCAGCTTGCGGAACTCG
Source organism: uncultured Fretibacterium sp. (assembly GCF_963548695.1). NCBI lineage: Bacteria > Thermotogati > Synergistota > Synergistia > Synergistales > Aminobacteriaceae > Fretibacterium > uncultured Fretibacterium sp. Next base: position 16,899 of record NZ_CAUUWA010000028.1, on the reverse strand, counting down.
CCGAGGAGCTCCCTGAAAAATTCCTCGGTCTGCCGCCAGAAACGATGGATGCGGCCGGGGGCGGCGAGTTTGCAGAACAGCTGATGCGCAAGCCATGCGGCACGGTCGTTGTCGTCCAGCGTGTCCCATTTGGGGGCGTTGGAGCGGTCCTCGACGATCTTGGAGAAAAAAGACGGCCAATCTGTCTCGTATCGATATCCCTCTTGAAGATTGCAGAGCAATAAATCCTCTTTCTTGAACTGCTTAATCCTCTTTGTTATTTCTTTCCGAAGGCTCTCGGACGGATGATTCTGGTCTACCGGGTTTGGTTCCTTCTTTCTTTTGTTCTCATCGCGTTGCCAGAATTCAGTTAGCTCAGGATTGAACTTCCGCCATTCCGGAATGGCTTGGGTTCTTAGCGCATCCAGACGGGTTCCATCCAGCCACGGCTCGATGTCCAGGCTCATCGTGACGAGGGCGACGCGGTCGTTGGCGTCGGCCACCTCGCTGAGCCAGATGGAGTTCGAGCCGAACTCCCCTTTCAGCCACGCGTCCAGGCGATGGGTCCGCCGCGTCTGGCAGAAAGTGCAAGGCCTTTGCCTGTTTGTTGTTCCTGAAGGGCTTCTGCGCACCAGACATACCGGGCAGGCGGGGCCATCCGAGGAATCTTGAGAATCTTGTCCGGGGATTTGCCACTTGCGATGCAGCGGCACGGCCGTCGCCTTTCGCGCCTCCCGGATTTCCGCCGTCATCCCAACGAGAGAGCGGGAGGGAGCAGCGCTGATGTGGCAGTAGGGCGGCATCTCGAGGTTGGTTTCGCGGGCGTATCCGTCAATCTCCTCTGTCAACCAGCTTTGCCAATCTGCGATATGCAAATCGCCACCTGTATGATTGAGCCGCTCTCCCGGAAACGAGAAGACGCAGACGCCGCCGTCCCTGTACAGCAGGGAGCCCACCGCCAGTTCAACCTCGACGAGCCTGCGGACTTTGGTGAAAAATTCGTCCAGCGCAAGGCGCGCCCCGGTCCAGTCGCCGATCTTCACTGCCCGGGCCTCGTAGTGGTCTACGCCGACCCCGACCGTCAGGAGCCGCCAAAGGGTCTCTTGCTTGAGTTCGTTGCCGGACCAGAGGAATTTGCTGCCCTCCAGAACCGCCCCGGCCACGGCACTCTTGAACAGCGCGGCCGCGACGTAGGACTGGTCAAAGAGCGTGACGTCGTTGTTCGGCAATCGGGTCTCGGCCAGGGTGCTGGTAAACGCCCTGCACAGCCAGCCGTCGGGCCCTACCGCCCCCTCCCGCCAATTCCACCAGCCGTCAAGGTCATTTGCCGTATGGCTGCCCAGTGCCTCGAGCTCCCTCAGCAGCGTTGCAATCTGCCCGAGCAGGCGCTTCCAGCCCGCCTCGGTGAGTGCCTCGGGCGGGTCGGCCAGCAGATTGCGGATCGGGTTTCCGAAGGCCGAGGACATCCACATGTGGGTCATATCCTGCCCCAGATACGTGGAGGTGTTTGCCGGCAGATTTTTTTCGATGCCCGACGTCATGGCATGCCCGGCCTGGAGCAGGCCGACAAGGTTCGGTTTTGATTTACTGTCTGCATGCTCACTGATAAAAGCTGTCAGCGTAGCAGGCCATTCGATATTACTACTCGAACTTTTCTGGTAGTTATTCTTTGCCCATTGTGCCAGGTCATTCCAGGGGAACGGCGGGGTCTCCCGTTCATGCCACTTCTTGTAGTCGTAGTTGTTCTTCTGGCCGCCGTGCATCTGCAGAAAATCGATCCTGGCCTTGCCGGCCATGTGAAGCCACCCGATCGCCTCACACGCCAGAAGCAGAGGGCGGTAATTCCGCAAACGGTCCAGCACTTCGTCCTGCGTTTCGAAATTCGTCATGGGTTGCCTCCTCGCCGGGCTATTCGTTTTTTCATCTCCACTTTGAATTCTTCCGTATCCGTGAAGGGCTCAGGGGTGCTCTGCACACATTCCGGAGTGTCGAAATCCTGAGTGCTGTGGTCTGTCCCCTTTTCGGGATGTGTCTCGGGAGACTGTCTGGAAGCTGTCGGCATTTCCGTCCACGCATCGATCCTCGCCTTACCCCATCCGGCGGTGCGTTTTGCGGAGATGCCGTAGTTCTCGAGAAGTGCCCTTATGCTGTCGATGAAGTCGGAGATGAAGGCGGTCGGCGTCGTTTGGTCGCGTTCGCTCTCTCCCGGCAGGGGGGCGTAGAGCAGCCGCAGTTTCCCTTCCGTTCCGGCCGGGACGACCTCGTAGTAAATGGGCTGGGTTCCGGCCCGGCGGGCGCGGTCGTGGGGGTTGATCACCTCAAAGTTGACCTTGTCGAACCAGGTCGGATGGCAGACGAGGGCCCCGGATCGGAACCGTTCGTCCTCTCCTCTCTCGTTGCCGAAGAGGTGAAGGATCCAGGAGGGGTCCTGCCAGCCCTCCATCCTCATGTCGTGCTTTTCGAGATGCTCGGACAAGCCCGCCTGCATCCTGCAGGCCCATCGAAGAAGCCCCTTCCAGGAGGCCGCGGACATGAACGGCACTCCGAAGACCCTGTCCTTGCGAACCGGATTGTCCAGCACGTGGAGGGGGCGGTCGTCCTTCGAGTACCAGGGGGATTCGAGCGTGAAGGAAACGTCGATGGCGAACCAGTCAGGATCCGGTAAAGAGGTGTGGTCCGGCTCAAGCTGAAGGTCCGATGGCAGAGAATATTTCCGCTTGGCCGCAAGGTCCATATAGTTCTGGCGTGCCTTGTTTTTGCGCTTAACAGCCTCTTTTTTCTTGAGACCTTCCTCCTTTTTGTCGCTTTTTTTGTGAGCATTCTTCTCCTTTCCCTCAGCCTGATCCCTTTCAAACTCGGCCTTCAGAAAGGCAACTACGCATTCATCCTCTGGAGCGTAAACGAGTCCGGCCTCGTTCACCTGTTCTCGGGGGGTGTTGTTATTGGAAAGAAAGACGTAATGATCAAAGGTCATGCCTGTTCCTCCCCCTTCCGAAATAGCTCTTTGAGAATCGCGTCCCCGGTGAGAAATTGCCAGCCGTCCCGCCCCCAAACGTCCTCCAGACGTTCCTTCATTTCTTCGAAATCGATCACCCCGGGTTTTACGAAGCCGAAGGTCCTTTCGGGCTCCTTGAAGCTGAAAACCTTTTTGCTCACCCTCTGAGAGCCTGCGAGCCATTGGTCTCTTTCTTTGGCAGGGTTGAGCAAATCTTGTCCTTGCTTTTTAGCCTCTTGGCGCCCGAGTACTCGGTTGAAAGTGCTTTCGTCGTTGTTCTTTCGCCCAAGATATCTTTCCTTAACGCACCAGAAGTGCCGTAATGAAGCCCAAGCGAAGTCACCGTGATCAAGTTTCTGCCATTGCGACAGGTATTTTTTCAGGTCATCATGAGGTGTTTGAACGGATGGTGGCGACGAGACGATCGCTATCAAACCAAAATCTTTGTGGTGTGGTTCGTTTTCCCGACCGGGTTCATCGCTCGGCTTGAATACCGTCTTACCGCCGATGGCCCCGTATCCGGCGATCAGGTGGAGCGTCGCGTCGAGGAGGGCCCACTCTTCAGCGAGGATCGGACGGAGGGGGGTGAAACGAAGGCCGAATTCGGACTCCTGCCCACTCTGCTTTGCTTGAGTAACGTCCCTTTCGTCCAGGACCTCGAATCGGAACTTCCGGGCCCAGCCGGTGCAGCCGAACAGCTCGCAGACGACACAATGGTTGCGGCCTTCGCATCGCTTCCCTGTCGGATCACAGGCGTGACCATCCAGGCCACGCACCAGCACCTCGAACCACCAGCGGATGGACCCCAGCAGACCGGTGGCGATGAGGCGGTTGGGTTCTCCCTTGGCATCGCCGGTCCACAAATCCGTCTTTGCGCTGAGCTCATAGGTCCGTTCGCCATCTTCCACCATCGTGGCGTACCTCCTTTAGCTGTCGGTCTATTCAGATTTCGAAATATCCTGCTCCCCGAGCTCCTGTTCCCCGTCGAAATTCACTGGCCCTCCGAATCCGATTTGGGGGCCTATCTTGCCGTTTGGTCTCCCGGCCAGGGCAGGATGCGGTACCGGTCCCCCCGGATCGTCACGTCCCTGAACCGTGGTTCCGCAGTGGAGACATCCCGGGAGGACAGTCCCTCCGGAGAAAAGTCGCCCTGGAAAAAGCCCGCGACGCGTGGCTCTCCGGAGGCGACCTCCAGGACAAGCCCTGTCCCGGCCCGGATGATCAGGAGGGCCTCCCCGCCGTTTTCCCCCTCGGTCAGGACGTCCTCGAACACAAAGACCGCATCGGAGCTGCGGCGCAGGGACCGCAGTACGCCGTCGTCCCCCTCCCAGAGCCGAGTCAGGCGCTCGGTTAGTTCCGGGGAGAGCCTGCGCCCGGCCGGGTAGACGGCGGCGTTGTGCAGGATGTCGCGCCTTTGCGACTCGGGGACCGTGCCGCTGCGCACGTCCCGCCAGTGCGCCAGGGGATCTACCCTCATGGCGGCCTCGATGCGCCGCCGGATGGCGTCCGCTCGGGGGTGCGCGGCGTCCCTCAGCCGTGCCAGGGCATAGTTGCCGTAGCGTCCGAGGCTGAAGCGCAGGTAGAGGTAGTCGAAGTCCGCCGGGGTGATCTGGCCGCCCAGCAGGCGGTCCACCTGGTTGTTCGCCGCCAGGCGGTAGGGGTCCAGGAGCGGGGAGTTCATCGCCACGACGAGCACGGACAGGATGAGGGCCGAGGCGGTGTTGATGCGCCCGATCGCGGACGGCCACTGCCGCAGCAGGACGGCGCCCGCGTAGCCCAGGCCCCAGATGCCCGTCACGACCACCAGAAACGCGGCGTGGATGCGGTCGACCGAGAGCCCGTACTGTTGGATCCTCAGCCCCAGCGAGTAGAGGCAGAGCGCCGTATAGGCGGGAAGGCAGAGTAGGGAGACCTTCGCCAGGGCCCCGACGGCCCGGCTGCTGAAGGGGGACCGGGTCCCGTCGAGCCACGCGGCGTTGGCGAGCAGGATGGTGCCCAGCTGGAGGAGCAGCATCAGCGAGCTGGCCTGGCCTGTGCTCCAGAGGGTCTTGAGCCCGGAGTAGGGCAGGCAGGCGATGAAGACGAAGGAGAGGGCCGAGAACGGGGGCAGAAGCCAGGCTAGTATGGACAGGATCCAGCGCCCCAGGGAGTCGATGCCGGGGTGCTTGAGCGCCAGGGTGATGGAGATGGCGACCGTGAGGCTCGTCAGGGGCGCCGCCACGAGCGGGTGGAACAGGATGCCCGGAACGAACTCCAGCCCGACGATGTCGAAGAGCAGGCTGGCGGTGAGGAGCAGCGCCCAGAAGACCACGGTCATGATGGCGGCCTGGAACAGCAGAAACACGTTGCGGCAGAGCTGGAAGAAGATGTCGGAGTAGGGGACGTGCCAGCTCCAAGTCGCGATGCGGCACTGGAAGAAGGGCAGGAGCAGGAAGGCGGCCATGCAGATCCTCAGCAGGTCCATACCCTGAGAGGGCATGGAGAGGAACATGCCGTCGGGCGGATAGAGGGACCAGAGCCTGTAGGCGCAGAAGGCCGAGAGCACGAGGGCAAGCCCCCCCAGAAAGCGCTTGAGCCGCCTTCCCCAGTGCTCCTGGGCCAGCCAGAAGGCGAAGGGGAGGACGATCAGCAAGGGCAGGGATAGATCCAGAAAGGGCCCGCTCCGGGTTACGGCGTACTGCCCCAGCAGAAGCCCCTGCAGCAGGGCCGACAGGATCACCCAAAGGTAACGCTTGCGGTCGATTCCGTACATGGAGGAATGCGGCTGGAGAAATGAAATCGAGGGACGCGGTCAACGTGCCAGGTAGTGGTACGTGGCGCCCTGCTCGACCGGCTGCGGGGGAAGGCGCGTGGAGAGCAGCGCCGATCCCTCCTCCAGCGTCACGGTATGGAGCTTCAGGGGCAGGGGAAACCGAGCGAGGTCCAGCAGGGGCTGAATCTGCGACAGGGCCTTGTTCGTGATGTATTCGGGCAGGTCCAGCTTGTTGATGCGCACCCGGGGTCCGTCCAGCCAAAGCTCCTTGCGGTTGACGATCTTCAGCTTGCTGTCGATCTCGATCAGGATGTCCAGGGTGACGAACAGGACCTTGGCCAGGTACGTCCCCCTACCCTTGAGCCCGGCGGGTGTGATGGCGAGCGTGATGTTCTTCCAGTGATCGTCCTTCCCGAAGGTCTGGGCCTCCAGACCTTTGTTGATGTCCTCCTCGAGGATGCGGCACGCCGCGTAGATCTGGAGAGCGTCCCGGCACTCGACGTCCCCGGAAGCCCAGTTCTCCGGCGCGTTGAACTGGACGTCGTTCATGCGAAAGGTCAGCCTGTCGATGCGGACGTTTTCGATCCTGACGCCCGTCAGGTCCATGAAAAGGTCGTGAAAGCGCCCCGTGGCGTCCGGCTGCCCCACGACCGAGAGCGTGAGCTCCTCCGGGGCGAAGCGGTTCACGTAATAGGCCAGGAGGCGCGAGGTGTCGTCCGTGGGCTCGATCGTTCCCCGGAACTCGAAGTCGGCGGCCCAAAGGGCGGATGCGGCAAGGGGCAGGGAAGAGCCTCCCTTCGCCAAAAGCACCAGCAATATCAACAGAAGCAGCCTGATCGTCCTCAAGATGAAAGACCTCCTAACGGATTTCCGTTTCCCTATTATAGCTCAGGTCATATAGCTTGGGTTGTATGGCTCAAGCCGCATGACTCGGGTCGGAAAAGAATCCTGGGCCGGCGCTGCTCCCTTTTCGCTCCGCGTTCGTGCGATAATACGTGCGGGCACGCAGGTCCCGGCCGGCCCTCATACTATAATGAGCTGGGGGAAGGGGGCCTCCGTCGGGACAGCTGGCTTTCCTCGCTCTTTTTGTGTGTTTCGCACGTTTTGTGTGCCCTGCCCTTATTGCCTTATCGTATACGGAGGTGTGCGCCGTGGAGAAATCGAAGCGTGAGGCGTGGGCGTGGCGGGCCGGGATGTCCGCCTATCGCCTGGGGATCAACGCCTTTTTTGCGGCCGGCGGCCTGCAGTGGCTGCGCCGGAAATACGACGTCGGACTGGATGAGCGGATGGGACGCTTCGAGGGGGTTCCGCAGGGGGGTGTGTGGGTCCACGCCGTATCGGTCGGCGAGGTGCAGTCCGCCAGCGCCCTGGTCCGGGCGATGAAGCAGGATTCGCCTCTGCCCTGTCTGCTCTCCACCGTCACGCGGACGGGCCGGGAGATGGCCGAACAGTTGATCGGCGGTACGGCGGACAGGATGGTCTACAGCCCCTGGGACGTCCCCAGGTTCGTTCGCTCGGCGCTCGACGCCGCACGCCCCAAAGCTTACGTTGCGATGGAGACGGAGCGCTGGCCCGAGATGCTCTCCGAACTGAAGGCACGGGGCGTCCCCGCGTTTCTGGCGAACGGCAGGCTCTCGGAGAGGAGCTTCCGAAAGCTCAGGAGGCAAGCCCCGTTCTGGCGCGGCGTCCTCTCCTGCTTCGAGCGCATCCTCGTGCGCTTCGACGAGGACCGCGAGCACTTTTTGGCCCTGGCCCTGGGCGTCCCCGCGGAGAGGATCGTCGTGACGGGCGACTGCAAGGTGGACGCGCTGATGAACCGCAAGGCCAAGGCCGACGCGTCCCGCTGGGCACACCTGCGGCGGGGGGACGCGCCCCTGTTCGTGGCCGGCAGCACGCACGAGGGCGAGGACGACATCGTGATCGCCGCCTTCCGCAGGCTCCGGCGCAGCCATCCGGGCGCCCGCCTGGTGATCGTGCCGCGCCATCCCGAGCGTGCCCTGTTCGCCGTCGCCGCGGCGCTGCCCTACCCGGAGCTCCGCGCGGACCTGCTCTCCCGGCTCCCCGACGACTGGGACGTCGCCGTGGCCGACCGCATCGGCCTGCTCTTCGACCTCTACGCGGCGGCCGACGCGGCGTTCGTCGGGGGCAGCCTCGTGCAGAAGGGCGGCCAGAACCCTCTGGAGCCCGCGCTGCTGGAGGTTCCGACGATGCACGGCCCGGACATGGCCGACTTCCCGGACACGGGGCGCATGGACCGCATGGGGGCCGCACGGTGCGTCCGGAGCGCCCACGAGCTTGCCGCCGCCTGGGAACGCGCCCTAGCTGCGGACGAGAGGGAGCGCGTCCGCGAGGCCTGCCGGGGGTACTTCGAGACGCTCGGGGGCGCGGCGGAGCGGACGTGGTCCGTGATCAAAGCATACGTAAAATGACCCTGCAGTTTGATCCCGTAGAGTTGGAGGCACAGCGATTCATGAGGCGCCGTGATTCATTGAGAAGGAACACGTTGTTCGGCGCACCCCTGATCGAGACGTTCCGCGCGTCGCTGGACGAGCGCTCGCGCGCCGCCCTGGCCGCGGCGGTCCAGCGCATCGTAGAGGTCAAGGAGCGGGGGGGCAGGGTGATGGTCGTCACCGGGAGCGGTCCCAACATCCACGAGGGGGTCACGACCCTCATTGCGGAGCTGATCCGCGTCGGGCTGATCGATGCCGTCTCCACGAGCTCCGCCGTCGTCTCCCACGAGATGGGCGGCGCGCTCGACCGGGTGTGGCGCGTAGATGCCGCGGCCCTCGGGATGGACATGGAGAAGATGCCGAGGGGCGACCTGTTCGAGTTCACACGGATGGGGGACGCGGAGTGGGCGGCCCTGAGGCGGGAGATGCCCCTGGACGACGAGCTCCTGGAGCGGGGGTTGAGGCTTCCCGTCCACAGCGAGATCGTCAAGGCGGCCGGGAACATGGCCTATCCGATGGGCCTGAGGGGCGAGCGCCTGGCGGGCGAGATCCTGACCCTGGCGCAGCTTTACGGCCTTCCCTTCGAGGCAGTGGCCGGCTGGGGCTGCGACCCCCACACTATGCTGGGTGCGGCGGACGCGCGCGGCGTCCCCGTGCTGGTGACGATCCCGCAGCTCGTCGGCGGGGGCGCCATCGGGATGGCCATCGGCGACAGCATCCCCGTCTCCGCGCGCTCCATGCGCCTGGCCCGGATGCTCGCGGATTGCGATGTCATCATCGAGTCCGCCGTCGCCCTGACGCAGGAGATCCACGACGGCCCCTTCGAGTGCTATACGGGCCACGGCATCTGGGCCTCCTGGGCCCGGCAGTTCACCTACAGCCTCCGGGACAAGACGCTGGTGCGCATCGATCTGGACGAGAACCTCAGGCGTGCCGTCGAGCTGAACGAAACCGTCCAGAACGCCATCGACAGGGGGCTGCCCAAGACGAAGGTGGCGCACATCCCCTTCCGTATGGAGATGTCTGCCTTCGCCCGCCACGAGGGCAGTCTCCCGGTCATCGGCGACATCGGCAAGGTCTGGCCCGTCCTGGCCTACGACGTGGCGGCGGCCCTGGGCGTGGAGCTGGAGTTCCTCTCCGCCTCTCAGGACACGCCGGAGGGCGCGACGATGCGCACGTGGATCGTCGACGCCGTCCGGCCGCTCGACCGGGACCGGATGCTGGAACGCGCCCGGTCGTGGCGCTGATCCCGTGCCGGAGAGGAGAAAAGGGAGCCCGCCATGAGCAAGGGGGGCGACAGGACCAACGCGATGCGCATCCTGGACGCCAGGGGCGCGGCCTACGAGGCCCTTTCCTTCCCCGCCTCCGAGGCCGTGAGCGCGCTCGAGGCGGCGCACCTGCTCGGACTGGAGCCCGAGGGGCTCTTCAAGACCCTCGTCACGGTCGGCAGGACGCGGAACCACTACGTCTTCGTCGTACCCGCGACGGGCGCTCTGGACCTGAGGAAGGCCGCCCGTGCCGTCGGGGAGAAGTCCGTCGAGATGGTGCACTCCAGGGAGCTCCTGCCGCTGACGGGCTACGTGCACGGCGGCTGCTCCCCCGTCGGAATGAAGAAGGTCTTCCCCACCGTCATCGACGCCTCCGCGGAGCGGATCGGGACGATCGTCGTCAGCGCTGGCCGAATCGGACACCAGCTCAAGATACCTCTGGAGGAGCTGCGCAAGGTCCTGGAGTTCACCCTGGCGGACCTAATTTAGGTATAATATTCGGGCATGTATGGAAAAAAGGATGTCTCCGGACGGTCGGGCGGCCGTCCGGAGGGTTTGTTTTTCGTGTCCGCCCGTTTTACCGGCCGAGGACGGCCGTCTTTTTGAAGGGGAGAGGATCCAAAAGATGCAGTACCGAAGCGGACAAGAGATACGTGAGGCTTTCATCGCATTCTGGAAGGAGAAGGGCAGCCACCACTACCCCAGCTTCCCGCTCCTGCCCGACGATCCCTCCCTGCTCTTCACCATCGCGGGCATGGTGCCCTTCAAGTCCTACTACCTCGGCATCCGCACCCCGGAGCACCCTCACGCTGTGACCTGCCAGAAGTGCGTGCGCACCAACGACATCGAGAACGTCGGCCGCACCGCCCGCCACCACACCTTCTTCGAGATGCTGGGCAACTTCGCCTGGGGCGCCTACTTCAAGAAGGAGGCCATCACCTGGGCCTGGGAGTTCCTGACGGAACGCATCGGCCTCGACCCCAGCCGCCTCTACGCCAGCATCTACGAGGAGGACGAGGAGGCCCGGAGCGTGTGGAACGGCGACGTGGGGCTCTCCGAGGACCGTATCCTCCGCTTCGGACAGAAGGACAACTACTGGTTTATGGGCGACACCGGTCCCTGCGGGCCCTGCTCGGAGATCTACTACGACCGCGGGGAACGCTACGGGTGCGGCTCCCCGACCTGCGGCGTGGGCTGCGACTGCGACCGCTACATGGAGATCTGGAACCTGGTCTTCACGCAGTTCGACCTCCAGAAGGACGGCTCGCTCCTTCCCCTGCCCCACAAGAACATCGATACGGGCATGGGGCTGGAGCGCCTGACCTCCATCGTCCAGGAGGTCGATACGGACTACGAGACGAACCTCTTCATGCCCCTGATCAACCACACCTGCAGGAAGGCGGGGATCCACTACGGCGACGGAGGACGGCCCGACATGGCCGTGCGCGTCATCGCGGACCACGTCCGGTCCGTGGCCTTCATGCTGGCCGACGGCGTGCTGCCCGCCAACGACGGGCCGGGCTACGTGCTGCGCCGCCTGCTGCGACGGGCCGTGCGCTACGGACGGCTCCTGGGGTTCGAGGGCACGTTCCTCCGCGAGTACCTGCCCATCCTGCTCGGGATCATGAGCGATCCTTACAGCGAACTGCTCGACCAGCGCCTCACCATCGAGCGGATCATCGAGGTGGAGGAGGACCGCTTCCAGAGGACCCTCCAGCAAGGGACGGAGCTCCTGGAGGCGGAGACCCGGTGCCTGAAAGGCGCGGGAAGGACGCAGATCCCCGGGGACGTCGTCTTCACCCTTTACGACACCTACGGGTTCCCGCCCGAGCTGACGCTGGAGATGGCGGAGGAGGAAGGGCTTACCGTCGACCACGAGGGCTTCGGCCGGGCCATGGAGGAGCAGAGGGTCCGAGCCCGAGAGTCCAGCAAGCAGAGGCGGAGCTCCCTGGCTGGCGACGTCTACACGGAGGTCGAGAACGAGAGGGGCGGGACGGCCTTCGTCGGCTACGAGGTCTGCGCCGGGACCGGGCGGGTGCTCGCGCTGCTGACCGCGGAGGGCCGTGTCGAGCGCGTGGAGGGCCCGGCGGAGTTCGAGGTCGTCCTCGACTGCACCCCGTTCTACGCGGAGCGCGGCGGCGAGGTGGGGGACACGGGCCGGATGCTCTCGGGCAGCTCCGTCCTGGAGGTGCTGGACACCGTACCGCACGCCGGGCTGATTGTCCACAGGGTGCGGATGGACCAGGGGACGCTGTCGGTCGGGGACGAGGTCGGTACGGAGGTGGACGACGCGCGCCGCTGGGCGATCCGCCGCAACCATACGGCCACTCACCTGCTGCACGAGGCCCTGGGCCGTGTGCTGGGCGGCCACGTCCGTCAGGCGGGGTCCCTGGTGACGGACCGCATCCTGCGCTTCGACTTCACGCACCACGAGCCCATGACCGACGAGCAGGTAGCCGAGGTGGAGCGGCTGGTCAACGGGCAGGTCCTGGCGAACGTGCCGCTCACCGTCCGGGAGTGCGGGCGCGAGCAGGCGCGGGAGCTGGGCGCCAAGGCCCTGTTCGACGAGAAGTACGGCGAGGTTGTGCGCGTGGTCTCCGTCCCCGGCTTCTCGGTCGAGCTCTGCGGCGGGCTTCACGTTAAGGCCACGGGTGACATCGGCTGCTTCAAGATCCTGCGGGAGGAGAGCGTCGGCTCGGGCACGCGGCGCATCCTCGCGACGACGGGCATGAACGTCCTGGACATCCTCCAGCACCTCTTCGGGCTGCGCACGCACCTCACGGCGCTCCTCTCCACAGACGAGGAGGGGCTCGCGCTCAAGGCCCAAGGGCTGGTCGACGAGCTGCACCGCCTGCAGCGCCGCCTGCAGGAGGCCAAGCTCCGCGACCTGACGAAGAATATCGAAAGCTTCTTCGACCGGCGGGACATCGATGGGGTCCTGCTCCAGACGGGCAAGTTCTCGAGCGTCGCGCCGGACATGCTGCGCGAGATCGGGGACCGGGTCAAGGAGAGGACCGGACAGCCGACCGTGGTGGTTCTGGTCGACGTCGGCGAGGACGAGAGCTGCAAGATCGTCGTCATGGCCGACGACGACGCCGTTCGGCTCGGCGCTCACGCCGGCAATCTGGTGAAGGAGGCGTCCGTCCTCCTCGGAGGCCGAGGCGGCGGCAGGCCCAACACCGCCCAGGGAGGAGGCCGGAACGCCGCGAAGCTGACCGAGGCGCTGGACCGGGTCGAGGCCCTGCTTCGGACCCAGCTCAAGCCGCAATGAACGGGTCCCGGGACGAAGACCTCCCGAAGGGGCGCGTCCTGGCCCTTGATGTCGGCTCCGTCCGCATCGGCGCGGCCGTGACGGATCCTCTGCGCGTCATCGCACAGGGGATCGCCGTATGGCCGGTCAACGACGGCAGGGAGGGGTGGCGTAAGAAGTTCGAGGCGTGCCTCGCGGAGTACGACCCCGTCCTGGTCCTCATCGGAATGCCGACCCGAACGAGCGGGAGCGCGGGCCCCGAGGGGGAGCGCATCGCCGCCCTCGTCGACGGGCTCCGGGAGTCCTACCCGGACCGGACCTTCGAGACGTGGGACGAACGGTACACCACGGTCATCGCCCAGCGGGCGCTGCTGGAGGGCGACGTCTCGCGCAGGGAGCGCAGGGGCAAGGTGGACAAGGTAGCCGCGGCTCTGATCCTGCAAAGCTGGCTGGAATACCGGAGGCCGTGACCCCGTTTTCGAGGTCCCGGCCTGACGGAGGATTTCCCTAAAAGAACAGAAAAGGGGTGAAGCGTAATGGTTATGAACGTGACCTCGATGCTCTCCAACGGCTATCTGCGCCCGGTTATCCGAACCGGCGTCCTGCAGGACGTTGCCCGGCAGGAGCCACTCCAGGATCAGGCCCTTGCCCGGCAGGAACAACAAGTTTTGGCCGAGGAACAGGGCCTACGCCTGGACGCGGGGCCTCTGGCCGAGGTCTCCACCGTCTATCATTACACCCTGGGCCCGGACGGAAGGCGATACATCACCGGCGCCTCCGTCGTGGTGAAGGGGGGCCAGGAGGAATGGGGCGGGACGTCCTCCCTCAAGACCGCAGGGAGCAGAACTGCGGCGGACGAGGGGGCGGAGCGGAAGGATGGGGCAAGCAAAGTCTCGGGCGACGGAGGCCCTGGAGGAGCCCTTGAGGATAAAGGTGCCCCTGAAAAAGATGCCGTCGTCCGAGAGCTCCGGAACACGGAGCGTGAGGTTATTGCCCACGAGGCGGCGCACCAGGCCGCGGCCGGGCGCTTCGGCGGCCCCGTCAGCTACACCCGAACCACTGGGCCGGACGGCAAAAGCTACATTACGGGAGGAGAGGTCCCCATACACTTTGTCGCGGGCTCCACGCCCGAGGAGACGCTGCGCAACCTGGAGCAGGTCCAGAAGGCGGCCTTAGCGCCGGGAGATCCCTCGGCGCAGGACATTCGCGTAGCGGCCCAGGCCGCGGCCAGGGCTGCGCAGGCACGGCACGACATCGCCCAAAGCCGGGAGAAGGACGGCGCCGGGCGGGTGGCGGCAGTTCCCGGCCGGAAAGGGGAGGACCCTTCAAAGACGGGAGTATCCTCCGTCCTGGCGGCATTGCGCTTCTCCAGGCTCCAGGATAGCCCGGCGTGATCCCCGGAGCCGAGTCCAGGCCAAATAATAAAATAAAAACTTCCTTAAAGTGTATAATTCCTCGTGTCTTTTAGCGATGTGGTTCAAAATTGTCTGGAAGGGAAAGGTGTTCATCAATCATGTTTCATAACGTCAAGCTCTCCATGAAGCTGGCCCTGGGGTTCGGGTTGGTGCTGCTGGTGTTTGTGATCGCGGTGATGATCAGCAGGCTGCAAATTGGCCGGGTTGAGGAGGACAGCCGTTTCCTGAATAAGGTGACCGACGTCCAGAACCTTATGAGCGAACTCGAGAGCGATATAGCCAGGGCGCGCTTTGAGGTGCGGGACTACATGTACTCCGAGAACCCGAACAGCCTGAAGAGAGCTCGTGAGGTTCTGGCTGAGGCGAGGGCCCGCATAGAGGAGGGCAAGAGGATGTATGCCTCGGACCCCCGGCTGCTCGCCCTGAAATCACTTCCTGATATGGATGCCCCCCTCGACCAATACTCCAAAAATGTGGAGGCCGTTGCCAGCCTGACGGAGGCGAAACAAAAGAATCTCCAGGGGCTTACGGCCGCTTCCGTAGCCTTGCTGGAGGGCCTTGAGCGCGTTTCCGATCTCCAGTACCAGTCGGCAAATTTGGAGGCGGAGGCTGGAGACACTGAGAAATTGAAGCGACGGTTCGAGCGGATTCACGTGGTGGAGAGTCTGCTGATTCAGACAGGCGAGGTCCGCCGGGCATACTACCGGGCGGCGGTGAACCGTGACGTTGAGGCGATGAACAATATCCTGCCCATGGTGGAGGCGATGTGCCAGCAGACCGAAAAATTGTTTTCCGAATCGACGCGGGGCAACATCAAAGAGGAGTTGGGAAAGGTACTGCCGCGCCTGAATGACTTTTCGAACGACATAAAGGCAGCGGTAATTCAATACAGGCAGCTGAACGAACTCCATAACTCCCGACAAACCTACAGCGACGGTCTGACCGAGAGCATCGATAAAATTTACGACATATCGCAGAATCGGGTTCGGACGATCTCAAAAGAATCGACGGATAGCCTGAGTTCCGCCATCCTGACGTTGCTTTCTTTGACGGTTGTAGCGGTTGTGGCGGGTTTGCTGATCGCGTTTTTGATCAGTCGTATCATTACCGTGCCGTTGAAACGGATCGTCCTTCTGGCGGATCGTGCGAAGAAGGGCGATCTGACGATCCTGCGTGGGGACTTCGGCAGGGAGAGCCGGGATGAGATGGGCAAGCTCGCCGATGCCCTGGCGGAGATGATCGGGGCGCAGCGTGCCGCGATGACGGAGATCGTTTCAATAGCCGGCCAGGTTGCGGAGAGCGCGGATACGGTCCGGAACTCGTCGAATCAGAACAGCGATTACATTCGGGAGGCAAAGACCGCGATAGAGAGCGTTGTGGCGCTTTGCGAGTCCAACTCGGCGTCGCTCCAGGAGAGCAACGCAGGCACCGAGGAGATGTCAGCGGCGTCGATGACCGCGGCCCAAGCGGCTACGGACTGTGCGGAGTTCATCTCTCACACCACGCAGATCTCAAACCATGCGGTGGAGACGGTTCAAGAGACGATCCAGGATATGGAGCTCCTGTTCAAGAAATCCGAGGAGAGCGGGGAAAAACTGCAGGATCTGGTGAGCTCCGTCGAGCAGATCAGCGGATTTGTCGGTGTGATCACCTCCATAGCGGACCAGACGAACCTTCTGGCTTTGAACGCGGCAATCGAAGCGGCACGTGCCGGCGAGGCAGGGCGCGGGTTCGCTGTGGTTGCGGAGGAGGTCCGAAAACTGGCCGAGGAGTCGGGGCGCGCGGCAAGCAGCGTCAGGGGTCTTATCGACACGCTTCAAACAGGAGCCCGTGAGACGATGGATTCAAGCACGCAGTCCTCGGAGCTGCTGACGGCGACGATGAAAAAAGCGGACGGCGCCAAGGAGTCCCTGAGCGACGCGATGAGTCAGATAGACAAGGCAAACGACCGTATCCAGAGCATCGCTGCGGTGGCGGAGGAGCAGGCGGCATCGAGCCGCGAGATTGCCTCGGGCATCGACAACTCGACGAAGACGACGGTGGATATCCTCCAGAGCATGGAGCATATCCAGACGGCCGCGGACGAGACCACGCGTGTGTCGGAGGATATGACCAAACAGGCGGATGGCCTTTCGGGCTTTGCGCAGAGTCTGAAGGATGCGCTGTCCCGCTTCAAGGTGTCGGAGGATGGTCCAAGAGCATTGAGAGGCTGACCTGTATCCCGGACGGACGCTGCCCTGCTTCCGTCCGGGAGCTTTTATAAAAAAGCTTCGTACCGTGTTTATACCGGCCCCTATGTATTGGTGTCGATGCGCAAGGAGGTAGTATTGTTCATTAGACCTGTCCACTAACGATGTTTATGGACCATACTTTTCGATACTCCATAGTCAAAGGCGATATGTCGCATAGTGCGATACTCTCGATAGTATTCCAAAGTAATTATCAGCTTATCTAAAACAGATAAGCGCTTAAGCGGACTTCCCCCCTTGAAATGTAGTCGTTTGTAAGCATCTTCCAAAATCGACAGCATCTTTTCAAGTTATTCATGTCCTAAAGAATAACTCTTAAACGCTTTTTTGGCAAAGTTCGTGGACAGGTCTATTATATCCTTTGAGGACTTAAAATCAAGACATATTATGTTATTTAGAATTTATTTTTTTGCGTCTAAAAAGCGTTTTATTTTTGCTTCCATTTACCTCTATTTGCTTGTGGTACACTAGCAAATAGGTAGGTTTTTATACCAAATCGCCTTAGAGAAGGATTGAATATGCTATACTAATCCTGAAAGAC